>DATMXZ010000372.1:0-5939 GCA_035561235.1 Ignavibacteria bacterium | reverse complement strand
GGCACATTATTTGCATTATATACCTTAAACATTATTTATTTAAATTTGGGGTTATGAAAAAGGGCTATTACTTTCTTCTCATCAGTCTATCCTTTCTGTTGCTTTCCGGTAATCTGTATCCTCAGGCGGGGGGACGGGCTTTATATCTGCAAAATGCAGATTATCTATCGCACGGCGATTTTGTATATTGCGGAGCGCCGAATTACGGTTTTACGGACAAACTCACGATTTGCGCGTGGGTGAAATGGACCGTCGATCCTTCATCTTATGTCAACAACCATTACGAACAGGAGGGCAGAAAAGCGAACCTTATCACAATCGACAGGCACAATTCCAGAGATAACGGTCAGTTCTGGCTTCAGCATACGAATAACAACGGTAAATTCGAATGGTCTGTACAGGCGAGCGGCAGAGAGACAATTGTATCGACAACGACACCGCAGCAAAACGTCTGGGTTTACCTGACTGCGGTTTATGACGGAAGTTCAACCGGGAAAAAATTGATTTTGTACGTCAACGGAATCGAAGAGTCTTCGGTTTCCTCCGGCATTAGCGGAAATATTCAGGCGTTTGACGCAGCGAACATGCGGCTGAACATAGGAAGACTTCCGAACGGTTACCGGCTTTTCGCAGGTGTTCTGGACGAAATAAGGATTTACAAAAGAGTTCTCGGAATCGATGAAATCAGGAGACAGATGTTCTACAAATCTACGGCTAATTCCACAGACCTTGTCAGTTACTGGGATATGAACCAGCCGAGCGGGACGACCGTTTACGACCTTGTTCCGATAAATCCCGTAAACGGAAAATTCTATACCGCGCTCGTTGACGTTCACAGTTACACGACTTCCCCATACAGAATTTACGACGATGACAAGGCGTGGGAAGTAAACACCTGGTTAAACTGTCCTATCAAGACTGTCGCAGGCGCCGGGGTTGATGAGATAAACGTCATAACAGCGAATACCATAACATCGCTTACCTTCCAAAACGCGTGGATAACAACACCAAAACTGGATGACCAGGGAAACAACACGGGAATGACGTGGTACGGAATCGAAAAATCAGGCGAAGTATCGCAGTGGATATATTCGACTGCCACGATTGGCGAGGACGCTCAGGTTGTAAAGACGACGGATTCGAGTTATGTCGGCTGGTCAGGCGCGAGCATATCGGTTAAAATATCGTCCGTTCCCGACGATAACAACAACCTAACCATTTATTACTGGGGTTTCGTTGACGGAGTGCCGGTCACGACAGAAAGCCTGCCGACAGGAATGACGAAACGCTCAGACCTCGTATGGGGAATCAACGAATGGGGCAGCGTTACATCGAGCATATTCATTTCTTATCCGAACATTCTCGGCAATTTCAATCCCGCGAAATGCAGGCTTCTTCAAAGAACGAGAGGAACTCTTGCGTGGTCATTCGCACCTGACGCCGTCGCTGATTCCGTCGCCAGAAATTTCTATGTGCCTTCGGTCTCATCGTTCATGGAATACTCAATCGGAATGACAGATGATATAATGCCCGTGAGTCTGGAATATTTCAGCCATAACGTTCAGGGCAGGGATGTGAAACTCTCCTGGGCGACAAATTCCGAAACGAACAATAAGGGATTTGAGATTTACCGTTCGAATGACAGCAGAAACTGGACGAACATCGGCTTCGTGAACGGCGCGGGGACAGTTAATCACCGGACAGCATATTCCTACACGGACAAATCGCTGCCGGGAGGGCGTTTCCATTACAGGCTGAAACAAGTAGATTACAACGGTAATTTTGAGTTCTTTAATCTTCAGCAGGCAGCGGAAATAGCGTCACCGAACAGGTTCATACTGAATCAGAATTATCCGAATCCTTTTAATCCGGAAACAAACATAAATTTTGGACTGCCCGTAAAATCGGAAGTAAAGATTGAAATATTTGATGTGTCAGGAAGAGCCGTCGACAAAGTAATAGAAAGAAATCTCGAAGCGGGTTACCATACGGTGAAGTACAACGGTTCGAGGCTTTCAAGCGGTATATATTACTGCAGAATGTCCGCGGAGTCGGATGGCGTAAACTTCGTTAAGACGACAAAAATGATTTTAATAAAATAAATTCCCTTGAAATTCCGGTAAGCTGCTGATACCGGTTACAATCGATGGACGGGGTAATATATTAATATTATCTCATCCAAAGAAAAAAGGCTGCCTGTCGGGCAGCCTTTTCAATTTTGCCGTATGGTTTTACCAGATGAACGCTCTTTCTTTCGGGTCTTTATATCTCTTGTCGTTCGTCTTTATGTCGAATGCCTCATAGAATTCGCCTACATTATAGACAATGCCGTTGACTCTGGCATTGGAGGGAGAATGCGGGTCTTCCTTGAGTCTCTTCAGAAGTTCTTTGTCCCTAATGTTTCCTCTCCAGATTGTCGCGTAGTTGAGGAAGAATCTCTGCAGCGGGGTAAATCCTTCGAGTTCCTTTGCGGGCGCCGACTTGCCCCAAGCCATTTTCAGGGCTTCGAGAGAAATCATTACGCCGCCTAGGTCGCCGATATTTTCACCGAGCGTAAACTTGCCGTCAACGTGGAAAGTATCGAGGACGAAATAATTGTTGTACTGGTCAACAAGCACCTGAGCGCGTTCGTCGAAATTCTTCGAGTCTTCATCAGTCCACCAGTCCTTAAGGTTTCCATCTTTATCATATTTTCTTCCCTGGTCGTCGAATCCGTGAGAGATTTCGTGACCGATTACGACGCCTATGCCTCCGTAGTTTACAGCGTCATCGCCGTCAGCGTAGAAATACGGCGGCTGGAGTATTCCCGCGGGAAAACATATTTCGTTGTTCGCGGGATTATAGTACGCGTTTACCGTCTGCGGCGACATACCCCATTTCGTTCTGTCGGTGGGTTTACCGATTTTAACTATGTTCTTGTTGTAATTGAATTTCCTTACATTCATAATATTCTCGAAATACGAATCCTTGCTGATTTCGAGTTTCGAATAATCCTCCCATTTATCGGGATATCCGACCTTAACACCTATCTTTTCGAGTTTTTCAAGGGCTTTCTCTTTTGTCGCTTCGCTCATCCACGGAAGGTTTTTAATCCTGTTGGCGAGAGCCAGGCGCAGGTTCGCGACGAGTTCTTTAATCCTCGTCTTTGCTGCGGGCGGGAAATGTTTCTCTACGTAGAGTTCGCCGAGCGCTTCTCCGAGCGAGCCGTCAACAACGTCCAGCACTCTTTTCCATCTCGGTCTCATTTCCTGCTGACCGCTCATGAATCTTCCGAAGAAATCGAAATTTGCGTCGACGAAATCCTTGCTAAGAAAAGCAGCGGAGGAATTCAGGACTCTCCATTCAAGATAACTCTTGAAATCATCCATCGAAACGTTTTCAAATGTCGGTCCAAGTTCAACAAAAAACTTCTTTTGTCCGAGGTCTATTTCTCCCGGATTTTGGAGTCCGATTTCCCTGAAATACAGTTTCCAATCGAATCCTTTCGCAGTTTCAAGCATTTCCTCGAAAGTCATCTTGTTATAATTCAATTCAGCATTGCGGAGTTCGATGTTAGAAAAAGACGAATTCGCGAGTTTTGTCTCGAATGCAAGCACGGCGTTTGCTTTCGCTCCCGCGGTCGCTTCATCGTAGCCGACGAGTGTGTACATTTTTGTAATGAGTTTCAACAGTTCGGTTCTGATTGATTTCGACCTTTCGTCATCCTTGAGATAATAATCCCGATTGCCGAAAGTCATTCCGCCCTGCCTGAATCCGCCGATTGTCATCGCGCTGTTTTTGTCGTCCGTTGTCGGACCGAAATAGAATAATGGATAGGAGCCGAGCGTGTGCATCATCGCGACGTATTTCACGGCGTCTTCTTTTGTCTTAAGACTTTTTATCTCATCGAGGTATTTTTTAATCGGAACGTAACCAAGGTCGTTTATTTTATCTTCGTCCATTCCGCTCGCGAAGAAATCTCCGATTTTCTGCCTGTTCGTTCCTTTTACGAGATTCTTGTCCGCCGAACATTCCTCGACAAGTGTTCTGAGTTGTTTCGCATTGCTTTCACGCAGTTCATCAAACGAAGTATATCTTGTCATATCCGCGGGAATCGGGTTGTTCTTCATCCAGGTCCCGTTCGCGTATTCGAAGAAATCGTCACCGGGTTTTACCCCGGGATTCATATTTCCTTTATCGATTATTGGCTGAGCAACGGAAATCGCAACGAATGCCAGAAAAACGATAAAAGAAGCCAGTAATAACTTTAAATAATGCATAGAATTTTAAAATTGTTTTGAAAAATATTTGTGAGAGTTTTATTTGTATGTATAAAATATTCTGCCAAACGAAAATGCGTTAAAAATCGTAAAGGTATAGTTACCGTATTATACGAAAAAAATAAAAAAAGTTGCGGATTTTAATTAAAATATACCGTGTATGACCCAATTTTCTCACTCCAAAACCTGCCGAACGAATACGGAAATACAGACCTCAACGGAATCGTTTCCGGACGCTTACAAAACGCGGACTCAGTCCGTGCAGTTAACTGGAATAAACTTAATTACTTGCTGTAATGCAGTGTGACGCTCTTTTTCAGCGCTTCGCTCAAACTTAATGATACCGGGCAGGTATCCGCGCAAACCTGAAGTATCTTCTTCTGCTTGTCAGTGTATTCATTTGCGGGGAAATATACGTCGACTATGATTTCTTTTACGCGTCTGGGGTCAGTTCCCATAATTTTTGTCACTTCCGCCGTCGTTCCGTCAATCGAAAATCCGTGTGTATTCGCCGCTATTCCCATAATCGTAATCATGCACAGACCGAGCGAAGTTGACATCAGGTCGGTGGGAGAAAACGCTTCGCCCTTTCCCTGATTATCGGTCGGCGCGTCTGTTAATATTTTCTGCCCCGATTTTACGTGAACCGCTTCAAGCCTCAAACCGCCGAGATACTTTATTGTCGATGTTGCCATTTTTCAGTTTAACTTATTGGATTATTCTACAAACTACTGATATTATTTGTAGCATTAAATAGAAAAAGGCATAATAGTACAATCAACAAATTATTTGAACAATTGTTAATTCGGATTTAATTACTACTTTGCTTCAGAATTTCAATTACTACTTCTTACTTTTAGCAAACGGATTCGATTCAAACCTGAAAGTCAACGCCAGGAATGGGCTGAAAGACGCGGTGTTTCTGTTCAATGACTCAGCATCCGAAGCGTTAATCAACTGGAACTCCTGATACTTAACCGAAGGTCTTTTTACTATTCTTCCCGAAACACCCAATATTAAGTTCAGATTCCAGCAATACATCACGGAAACACCTGCCATTACTACGGGGCTTGACATATCGAAACCAAGCCCGCCGGATAATCCAAACACCCAGTTATTCCCTTCATACGCTGACGGCAGCCAGGTGTAAAATACTGAGGGAGTTAAATCGCCTTCGTCTCTATCCTTGCTAAGCACTGTCACGTAACAGGAATCATTCGAAACCTGCTTTACCGCGAATTCTCTGTGTTGTTTGAATATATTTGAGATATATGCAGCACCGTAAGAAATCATCCACCTTCCCCTTTCCCCAGTGTCAAGAATGAATTTCCATTCCTTTTCTCCGCTTCTGTTAACCGTTATGATAATCTCCTCCCCCTGCCTGAGACGCTCTGTGATGTTTATGGTTTCTTCCGTGCGGCTCAATAAATTTTCGGCTTTTTTTATCAGACTTGTATCGTATATATTAAAACATATGTTATCACTCCTTATAATTCTGATTTGTTTATCGATTTTGGATTTCAGATTCTTAACTTCAGACTCGGAATCGGCAACATTCAATTTATTCAGTACTTTGGTTAATTCACTCACTGCTTTTGAGCAATCGTTTTCACTTTTAAGATTTGATACCTCAATTTTCTCATACTTCAAATAAGGAATTTCTTTTATTCGCGATTCATA
>DATMXZ010000371.1:0-4198 GCA_035561235.1 Ignavibacteria bacterium | reverse complement strand
GGAAATGATTAATTCTCGCGCAGCACGAATTCATCGTATTCCATTTCGAAGCGGAGTTTGTGTCTCGATTCCTCCTGAGCCAGCGTAAGGAAAAGTTGTTTCAATTCGGGAACGTCCGTCTTCGTCGAAAGCCGTGTGTACAGGTTGAAAGCCGCTTTCTCGCGGTTCATCGCGACGATTAAGGCTTCCTGATAACTCATTTCGGGTTTAATGACGACCGAATCCACGTAATCGCTGATTTTCAGGTCGGATATTTTTTCGTACGGAACATCGAATATCCGGTCCTCCTTGATTTTTGTCAGGCGGGCTTTGTGTTTCACTTCTTCCTGAGCAAACTCGAGAAAAACCGATTTCATTTCTTCGTTCCTGACTCTTTCCGACAAATCATTATAAAAGTCAACCGCTTTCTGTTCGGATGCAATCGCGAAGTCAAGAATTTCGTCAACGTTTTTAAATGTTTCCATGATATTATTTTAATTTAATGTTTTGCTTCTTCAATGTTTTTTTCAAAACTTTCCTCGAAACGCTTCATCAGGTAATCACAGCCGTAGTTGAACATTCGCGCTTTGTTTTCGCCGTTCGTGAATTCGAGTTGTTTCGGGGCGCCGTTTGAAGCGAACGCATTATCCCTGAGAAGCGCCGCGATTTCAAGAGTTATGTTGTGAGTCAGATCGAGTTTGTTCTTTATACCGAATTTCGACATAAGCGATATCATCTGCGCGAAGGTTTTCATTTCGAGTCTGGTGTCTTTCTCCCTGTCAAACGGCAGAATAAATTTCTGAGTGTTCGAATAACTTCCGCCGCTTTCGAACGGATATGACGCGGGGAGCACGAGGTCGGCGCTTTGAGCCGTATCCGTCAGGAAATAATCCATGACGACTCTGAATTCGGATTTGTCCAGCATTTCGGATACGGAATGTTTATCGAGCGCGCATCCCAGCGGATCTTCGCCGAAAATGAACATGTTTTTGATTTTTCCGCCGTTAAGAAGTTCGTAAACATTATTGTAATTCTGAGGAAGTTCCTTGATGCCCCAGATTTTCTTCACGTGCTCGTTGTACGCGGCATCATCAACGTGTTTGTGACCTGCGTTGTACTCTGGAATGATTCCCATATCGAACAGTCCCTGCGAGTTGTTCTTTTCTTTAAGCGATACAAGACCGCTCGAAGTTTTTCCGTATTTGCCGGTTATGAGCACGAGGTTCAGAAGTTCTTTTGCAGTTTCCGAGGTTATGTGCTTTTCCGAGAATACTATGACAGCCTTCGAATCATTATTGAATTCAGTGGCGAAGTCAATCAGTCTCTTTTCAAAGAACACGCCCGATTGTTTGAGCAAGTCGTTGAAATCTTCCGTGAGTAGAGATTTCTTGTATTCGTCAAATCCTTTTACGTGGTCCTTGATGAATATCCCGTTCTCAAGTCCGTTCGCAAGAATGAAGTGATTCACGGCTTTCACGAAATAATAATAAGATTTCACGTTCAGAACCTTGTCCGCTTTGAACGCGTTCCTGTCATTTTCATTATCCGTTATTACTTCCACTTTCGTGCCGTACAGCGTCTTGGCATTGTTTATCATATATCCCACGACGGCGTTTTCGTAATTCGTTTCCGAGCCGAGCACGTAAACCGAATTGGCGTTTTTTATCTGCGTAAAGGGAACGTTGCCTTCGGTGACAGTCCTGTAAGCGTTTCCCCTGTTGAGGTAATGGAAACTTTCGACGTTATTTGTTTTAACAGCCGCGCGCGCGAATTTCTGTATGAGGTAAAGTTCTTCGTTCGTCATTCTCGCTCCCGCGAAGAAAGCGTTTTCATCTGGATTTACCGTCGCGATTTTCTTAACAATAATATCGAACGCTTTTTCAAAAGTAATTTCTTCAAATTTTCCGTTGACTTTCAACAGCGGCTTCAGAAGGCGCTTTCCGTCGTTAAGATAACCGTAACCGAATTTCGCCATCCTGCAAATGCTTCCGAGCCTGTTTATTGTTCCTTCGCCGCCCGTGACTTTCATCACGAATCCGTTGTGATGGTGTATCTTTATCGCGCATCCGGTCGAGCAGAAGTTGCAGATTGTTTCGAACGATTCCAGTTCGAGCGGTCCGGGTTTGAACTTAAAGTTTTCCGACATCGCCGCCGTCGGGCAGGTGGATATGCACATCCCGCAGGATTCGCAGGTCGTATCAAGCAGGCTTGTGCCCATGCTTGGCGCGACGTATGTCTCGAATCCCCTGTTTACGAGTCCGAGCGCGTTTGCTCCGACGACGTCCTTGCAAATCCTGACGCATCTGGAGCAGAGAATGCATTTGTTGTTGTCAATTTCAATATAAGGATGCCTGAAATCAACATCGTATTTTTTATAATCACCCTCGAATTTTTTCTGCTGGGCTTCGTAGTCTGTCGAATACCTTTTAAGGTCGCAGGTATAATATTCCGTACATCCGCATTCGAGGCATCTTTTTGTTTCTTCGTGAGCGGACGCGGCGGCATAGCCGAGTTCCACTTCTTCGAAATTCCTTCTCTTGTCAGGGTCGAGTGTAGGCATTTCTTCTCTCAACTGCTCGCCGTATTTACCGTTGTAATCTTCAGGTTTTTGCTTTTCGAAGTTATCCCGCTTGCTTATAAATTCATACTTTGCTCCTGTAAGCGGAAGCCCAGAGAGATACTGGCCGCAACTAACAGCCGCCTTTCTTCCCTGAGCAATTGCTTCAATCAGCGTGGCGGGACCTGTTACTCCGTCACCGCAAGCGAACACGCTTTTAATAGAAGTCTGGAGTGTTTTTTTATCCGCGTCAATATCCCCCCATTTGTTCACTACAAGTTTTTCGTCAGAGTTCTTGTTTATATCTTCGAGGAAATTAACGTTTGTCTTCTGACCAATAGCCGCGAGAATATAGTCGAGTTCCACTTCGAATTCCGAGCCGTCAACTTTGACGGGTCTTCTTCTGCCTGAGGCATCGGGCTCACCGAGTTCCATCTTATAGCAGGTCAAGGTCTTTAACTTCCCGCTCTCGTCAACGTTAACTCTTGCCGGAGCGGTCAGGAACATATATTCAATACCTTCGAGTTTTGATTCGTGAATTTCTATGGGATTCGCGGGCATTTCTTTTTCCGTACGCCTGTAAATCACGTACACTTTTTCCGCGCCGCATCGCATTGAAGTCCTGCAGCAGTCCATCGCGGTGTTACCGCCTCCGATAACCGCTACTTTCTTGCCCGAAAAATCGTACCTCTGTCCCGTCATTTCCATATTCCGCAGGAAATCGATTCCGGAAAGAACATTCTCCGCCTTATCGTTGTCGCAGCCAATGCTCGTTCCGTTTTGAGAACCAATTCCGAGAATCACGGAATCAAATTTTTCTTTTAACTCCTTATAACTAATATTTCCGCCTAATTTCGTGTTGTAATTAATCTTAACACCGAGTTGTTCGATGCTTTCGACTTCTTTGTCGATAATTTCATTCGGAAGCCTGTACGGAGGAATGCCGTACCTCAGCATTCCGCCCGGATGCGGGCTTGCTTCGAATATTTCGACTTCGTGTCCTTCAATCGCCAGATAGTATGCTGAAGTTAATCCGCCCGGACCGGCGCCTATTACCGCCACTTTCTTGCCGGTTGAAGGTTTCACTTCAGGCATAAATTTATCATCCGACGCAAAGTCCATATCCGTCGCGTATCTCTTCAAATAATCAATACCGACGCCTTTACCTTCGAGAAGATTTCTTCTGCAGGCGACTTCACAGGGTCTAACGCAGACTCTTCCGCAAATAGCCGGAAGCGGATTCACTTTCTTGATAAGTCCGACCGCCTCGCGGTACATACCCTTGTTAATGAGCGCAATGTATCCCTGAACATCAACGCCGGCGGGGCAGGTCTGCTTGCACGGGGCTGTGCAATCCGCGTAATGATTGCTGAGGAGTAATTCAAGAGCCGACTTGCGTGATTTTCGAATTTTCTCGTTATCGGTATTCACTTTCATTCCTTCGGCAATCTTTGTAGAGCAAGAAGGCTGAAGGCCTCTCATTCCTTCCACTTCAACCACGCACACGAAGCAGGAAGAATATGGTTCGAGCCGCTCATCGTTGCATAATGTCGGTATTTCGACACCGTTTCTTTTCGCGAGTTGAAGTATCGTTTCACCCTGAAAACCGTTTACCAATTTACCGTTTAGTATAATGTTTAGTTTATCCATTTAAATTTTATC
>DATMXZ010000370.1:0-2448 GCA_035561235.1 Ignavibacteria bacterium | reverse complement strand
AAACCTAAGCATATATAAAGAAACGGCGCGAATTAAAATTGCGGCATGCCGGGAATTTTTTAAATGAAAGTTTAAGAGGTAAGTATGAGTATCTTAAAACTTATATCGTTGGTTCTTATTATACTGTTCATTTCAACGCTTTCTTTTCCCCAGACCGGCTGGATACTGCAGAACCCTTATCCCCAGGCGAATCCGATTCTGAAAGTTCAGGCGCTTGACGCTGATATCATAACGGCCTGCGGTCACGGCAGGACGCTCATAAGGTCTTCGAACGGAGGATTGAACTGGTCTGTTTATTCTAACAACATACCCGAATGGAACTATCCGAATACAAGTCAGATTTATTCCGTGCATTTTGTAAACTCCGGCACGGGTTTTTTCTGCGGCAGTAAAGGGGCGTTGTATAAATCGGTCAACGGAGGTATTAACTGGACTGCGCAATCGTCCGGACTTACTACCGATTTATATTCCATACAATTTCTAAATCAGTTCACGGGCTATGCTTGCGGGACGAGCGGTAAAATAATCAAGACTACAAACGGCGGTGAAAACTGGCAAAGCCAGACCGGAGGCGGAACAGCGACCTTGGTCTCAATGTATTTCATCTCGGAAAATACCGGTTGGATTTGCGGCTCATTATTATCGGGGAATATACTGAAAACAACCGACGGCGGAAGCAACTGGATTTCTTATCCCTGCGGTGTATCACAATCACCGAGCGGAATACATTTCCCGAGCGCGTCAACGGGTTATCTGGTAGGAGGCGGAGGAAAAGCGGCGAAATCAACCGACGGAGGAGTAACCTGGTCGCTGCTGACAACAGGAACGATAGCGGAATTCACCTGCGTTTATTTCACGTCTGAAACGACAGGCTATATCGGCGGCGGCAACAGCGGATGCGTGCTTTTCAAAACGACTGACGGCGGAGGTTCCTGGACGAGCATCGCAGGAGGCCTTCCGTGGAGCACAAACCTTAGATCGATTTCTTTCGTAGATGCGAATACAGGATGGATTGGAGGCTATGAAGGACGGATTTGCAAGACAACTGACGCGGGCGCGACATTTATTAACCAATCAGGCGGTTTGCCAAGCACTTTCTATTCCGCGCATTTCATTTCCGACCAGACAGGCTGGACCGCGGGTGTGTCCGGTGCAATGATGAAAACTACAAACGGCGGCGCTAACTGGAACCAGATAATTTCTTCATTCCCTATGTATTACAGCACAATTCGCTTCGTAAACGCGCTGACGGGTTACAGCGCGGGCTCGGTGATTGTCGGCGATACGAATTATGTCGTGAAATCGACCGACGGAGGATTGAACTGGACGCCGAAACTCAAGGTCGTCAATTACAATTTAAAATCCGTTTTCTTCCTGAACAGCGAGATGGGATGGACTGCAGGTTATAAATCGACACCGCCAAGAACGGGTCTTATTATGATGACAACAAACGGCGGTGATAACTGGACAACTCAGTATAACGTTATTTCCGATACCGCTTCGCTCGAGAATGTATTTTTCACCTCGGCTCAAACGGGTTACGCCGCGGGCTGGTGGACAAAACTTCTCAAAACAACAAACGGCGGACTGAACTGGGTGATGCAGCCTTTGTCCTTTGGTACGGCGCACTTAACTTCGATTTGCTTCCCTTCCGCTTCAACGGGCTATATCTCGGGATGGTACAAGATGGTTCTTAAAACGACTGACGGGGGAGCGACGTGGAACGATTTAGCGTCAGGTTTTCCCTACAGCGTGAATTTTGAAGAACTGCATTTCCCGTCAAATCAAACCGGCTGGGTAGTTGGAAGCAGCAGAATTTTCAGAACGACTAACGGTGGCGCGAACTGGTCTGACCAGTCGGTCGGATGCTCTACTGTAAATAATTCCGTGTGGTTCGTAAACGATATGACGGGCTGGCACGTCGGGTCAACGGGCACAATCTATAAAACCACGAACGGAGGCGAGAGCATTGTCGGAATTGCCGTGAATGAGGAGGAGATTCCTGAAAGTTTCGCCCTCGGGCAAAATTATCCGAATCCTTTTAACGCGGTGACAACAGTCTGCATACGGATTCCGCTGAACGAAAATTCGAGAATCGGAAACGGGAATTATACTTTGAAAGTATATGACGTTACCGGCAGGGAAGTTTTCGTTCTTTTCAACGGTTACCTGAATCCGGGTGTTTATAAGGTCAGGTTTAACGCCGTCCGTTTGGCGTCGGGATTGTATTTCTATCAGTTAAAATCCGGAGAAGACTTGATTGAAACAAGAAAAATGATACTGCTCAAATAGAAACTTCTGAAAAACGATTTCTGTAATCTCTTTTGTAACCCCGCCTTTTAAGGCGGTGTGAAAGATAAGTAAATCAATAGGACTTTAGTCCTTAAGAGGGTTTTTTAGAAGTCTCTAAATAGAAAATTAGGCAATCCCGGCAAAAGATATACGTAT
>DATMXZ010000369.1:0-5955 GCA_035561235.1 Ignavibacteria bacterium | reverse complement strand
TTACGTATCTTTTTGACTATTTTTGCCGTTATGGCAATTTTTGCAACCGCGAATTCGCAAACTCTTTTTATTGAGAATTTTGATTATCCGGCTGGTGACTCGATTGGAGCCCACGGCTGGATTCATCATAGCGGAAGCGTTAACACTATAAAAGTCGTTTCCCCCGGTTTAACCTATACAGGTTATCCCCTTTCCGGAATTGGAAATGCAGCAAGGTTGAGTAATAACGGTAATGATAATTATAGACAATTCACGAATGTAGGTGATAGTATAACATCAGGATCATTATATGCATCAATGATGGTAAAGGTAGATTCAGTTAAAAGTACGGGTGATTACTTTTTCGATTTTATTTCGCCTACTTCTACTACAAACTTTTATGCCAGAGTTTTTGTAAAGGATTCACTCGGAGGGCTTTGTTTCGGTGTTAGCAAATATTCTATCAACTCCACAATATTTCCTGCTTGGGGATCGACGTCTTTTTCGTACACTGGTACGTATTTAGTTGTTGTAAAATATAAATTCAATACCGGTTCAACGACAGATGATGAGGTTAGTCTTTTTGTATTCGAATCCCCGAATTTTCCAACAACCGAACCTACAACTCCGTATGCCGGACCCCTTACCACGACACAAAACGATGCAGGCAGTTTTGGTAGAATTCAGTTAAGACAAGGAAGTGCATCTATTGCACCCACACTTGTTGTTGACGGTATAAAGATAGCAAGGTCCTGGACCAGTTTAGTTTCATCGATAACCCGTAACGAAATCACCGCAAAGAATTTCGAACTTTCACAGAACTATCCGAATCCCTTCAATCCCGTTACGAACATAAGATTCGCTCTTCCGACGAACGGTTTCGCGACCCTTAAAGTTTATGACATACTCGGTAATGAAGTGAACACGCTCGTTAACGCGCAGATGAATCAGGGAGTTTATACCGTGAATATGAACGGCACGAAACTCAGTTCGGGAACATATATGTGCAAACTGACTTTCAAATCGGTGAACGGCACGATTTACAACGACATAATGAAAATGACTCTGCTTAAATAATGAATTGAAATTTTTATTGGGGCGCTGTTCTTAACGAACAGCGCCTTTTTTATTTCTTGTAGGCTTCTTTGATGTACTTTTCAGCGTCCTTGTGGCTGTTAGAAAACTCTTTCATATCAAGAACTCTTTTATAATTCTCCTTCGCTTTATTCCTGTCGCCGGCGGCGTCGTACTTCATACCCAGCATCAGGAAAGTAAACGCCTTGAACGACGTTTCGTCTTTGTCTAGTTTCTCGTTCAGTTTCAAGAGTTCGTCAATGTATTCGTCCGACTTGTCTATGTTTCCAGTTTTAAGCAGGCAGAGCGTTATGTAATAATCCGCCTCGCGAAGAACCGCGTCAATATTGTATCCTGCCGTATTCGACTTATTCTTGTTTCTGACGCCCGTCCATCCGTCCAGCGCGTTCTGAAAACGCCCCTGCCCTACGTAGCAACTGTAAAGCATCCTTTCAAATACTGAGTTCGATGGGAACAGATTAAAAAGATACGACGAATAAGTCTCCCCTTCATAAAAATTTCTCTCGTAAACGATGTTGAGGTACGCTATTATGTAATGCGCCTCGTAAGTCGCGATTATTGAATTTTGAGCGGCTTCCTTTATCTGCGCCAGTCCTTTCACTTTGTCCCCTTTAGGGAATATTATAAGCAAAGGCTTCAGAAAGGGATATCTGAACGGCACGTATTCGGCAAAGTAGTTGTAAATGCCTATGCCGAGAAGCGCTTCCTTGTTGTTGGGATTTATCTCGAGCGCCCTGTCCATCAGGTTCAACGCCTGCTTTCCGTCATCAGCAGCCGAAAGCCAACTCTCTCTCAGACTCTTCAAAAGCCCGCGGTATCCGAGCGCGCCTCCCTTATAGAAAAGAGCGTTGAAATCGTCGGGATTTTTATCGAGTATCGCGTCGCAGATGTCGAGGGTTCTGTTTACCTTATCGTTGAAATCTTCGTCAAGTTTCTCGTTCTTTCTGTCTATGTTTATCTTCCACCAGCCTGAAAGAACGTCGAGAAAATTGCTTTGCGGAGGATTCTGGTTGGAACTTATGTACTTGTCGATTAAGATTTTCGAGGAATCGAAATTGCACGAATATATGTACTTCATGATTTTTACGGTTTCCTCCTCGCCGGTTTGCGAATGCAATGCAGTGACCGCCGCGAAGATTAGAAATATCGTAATAAATCTTTTCATCAGGATATTCTTTTGATTACAACCATCGTTCTGTCGTCGGAATATTTTCCGTTTGACGAGTAACGCTGTACGTCCTCTATTATTTTCTTGCACATGAAATCAGGAGTGGAGTTTCTGTGCTTCTGTATTATTTTCTTTAGCCGGTCCTCGCCGTAAAATTCAAATTTTTCGTTTGTAGCCTCGACAATGCCGTCCGTATAAAGCACAAGGAAATCACCTTTCTCGATGTACTGGCTGTCGAGATAATAATCCTGATTGGGTGACGGTCCGAGCACGGGTCCCGTCGAATGAAGACTTAAAATTTGTCCGTCCGACTCCTTGAGTATGAACGGAGAATTGTGACCCGCGTTAACGTAAACGCACAGCCCCTTTCTGTCCTTGTAAAGTTCGCATAGAAAAAGCGTTACGAAACGCTCGTCGGGAAATGTATCGTTCACGAGATTGCTTATCTTTTTTATTAGAGTCGTGAAACCGACGTCATAACTCACACCCATTTTAAGCGCGCCCGAAACATACAATGCCTGCGCCGCCGCGGATATTCCCTTCGACGCCGCATCCCCGATTACTATGCACAACTTGTTTCCTTCCGCTATGCTTATGTAATCGAAAAAATCGCCTCCTACTATCTTGTCGGGAATCGATATTCCGAATATCTCGTAATTGCCGAATTTATAAGAGTGCTCGGGAAGTATGCTCCTTTGAATCTCACTTGCCTTCTCGAGTTCAAAAATGTTCTCATTTGCTTTCTTCTCTATCTTCTTTGCTCGTATTATCGAATTTAATGTCACTCCGATTATATTCAACGCGTAAAGAAATTCGTCATAAATTTTCTCAACGTTGAATGCAAGCAAATACTGGTATAAGAATATAGTCTTGCCGTTGTATTTAACCTTGAACTTGTCGCCGAGACCGGTAGCCGAAAAAGCGTTGATGCCTTTCTTCCGCAGATACTTATTTGACTCGTTCGCCGTCACCGTGCGGCGCCGGGATATCTCGTCGAGAACCGGGAATTCCGATATCTTCAATTCGTATTTCCTGTCTATCTTCGGAACATCTCCCATCTGTTCGAGAAGCGTGTAGGAGGCTTTGTTGCTGCTCAGTTTCCATATTCTGCCGCCGGTAATCCCTATATGCTCATAACTGATTATCTGATTCAGCACGTACTTGAGCAGGTCCTCGATTCGCTTGAAATTCGGAGCCTCGGTTATGAATTTTTCAATCGTTCTGGATAATTTTCTCTGTTCCATATTTTTCTTTATTGTAAAACTTGATTTCAAGGTTGTGAAGTTCAAGATATATTTTCCCCGTCGCCGCTCCCACGCAGAAAATCAGCGATATGACGTAAACCCAGAGCATGAATATCACGAATGCCGCGTATGCCCCGTATATTTTCGAGTAGTTTGAAAAGTTCAGTATGTAGTACGCGAAAATGTTCTTTAATATTTCATACAGCACAGCCGATACAAGCGAACCGAAAAACAACGCGTTCGTCGGTATCTTGTAATGAGGCACGAATCTGTAAAGGAAGAAGAACATAACGAATGATATGAAGAAAGGAAACAGTATAAGGAATAACTTGTTCGTCGAAAAATTGGAATCAATGAAACCGAGCACGAGTTTTAGCGCGTCATTGTCAATCTGCTGTACGGACGTTATCACCATCGTGAGCGTGAAGAGCACGATAATTGCAAGCAGGAGTATGAAATCCCTGACTTTTCCTCTGAAGAAATTCACGGATTCCTTCACGTCGAATATCCTGTTCATCACGTCGCGCATATAACTGAACATGCTGCTCATCGCCCAGAAAATACCCGCAAGACCGATTATCAGCGTTATGAAAGCGTTCTGGGAAAGTTCGTATGCCTTGTTCGAGATTGTATCAAGAAATCTGTCCTTTGCCTCGAAACTGAAAGGAAGCATCTGGTTTATATAACTGTTTATCTTGGAAATCGCGTCCGACTTGTCGAAATAAAAACCGAGTATTCCGAGAAAGACGAGCAATGTCGGTATAATAACCCAAAGTATGCTGTAAGAAATGCCCGACGACAAAAGCCATATCTGGTCCTTGTCGAATTTCTCGTACAGGCGCTTAAAGAAATAAATTATATTCTTGAGCCGTTTATTCAAATCAGCATTTTAATTTTCCCGACGTCATCTCGACTTTGTCACAGAACCCTGTTTCAAAAACCGCCGCGCTCGTTCTTGATATAAGTTCCGACATGTTCCTGTCGGAAGAAACAAATTTAACATTATCTCTGATTAATTCATGTGCTTTTTCCACTCCCCTGCCGGCTTTAAGCGGTCTCAAAAAATCCAACGCCTGACAGGCGCATAAAATTTCAATCGAAACTATGTTTTTTACGTTCTTTACGATTTCATAACACATTCTCGACGCTATTGAACCCATCGAATTGTGGTCTTCCTGATTCGCGCTCGTCGGGATTGAATCGACTGAAGCCGGATGAGCAAGCGCCTTGTTCTCGCTTACGAGCGATGCAGCGGTGTATTGGGCTATCATGAATCCCGAATTCAGTCCTCCGTCGGTTATTAAAAACCTCGGAAGCCCGCTAAGACTGCCGTCAACCAGACGTGCCGTCCGCCTTTCGGAAATGTTACCGAGTTCGGATATCGCGATTTTCAGGAAATCCGACGCGAGAGCCAGCGGCTCGCCGTGAAAATTTCCGCCTTCCCTGTGATGCGCTTCATCCGCGAAAATCAAAGGATTGTCCGTCACGGAATTTATTTCCGTATTCAATATCCCGATGCAGTAGTTTATTGTGTCCTTAACCGCTCCGTGTACCTGCGGTATGCACCTTATCGAATACGCGTCCTGCACTTTCGAACAGGCCTCGTGCGATTTCATTATCAGACTGCCCGATAGTAGTTTTCTAAGATTGAATGCCGTATCGGATTGCCCCTTGTGCGGTCTTATCTTCTGTATTTTATCCTCAAATGCCGTATCAGTGCTCTTTGTCGCCTCGACCGTTATTGATGACGCTATGTCCGCGGCTTTCATCAGTTTCACGGATTCATAAAGAGACTTGCACAAATACGCGCTCATCATCTGCGTGCCGTTAATCAGCGCAAGCCCTTCTTTGGAAGAAAGTACGAACGGCTTCAATCCTGCCTTCTTTAGCGCTTCACGGCTTTTAATTATTCTGTTTCCATTTTTCACGAAACCTTCGCCGATGAACGCTGACGCGAGATGCGCGAGAGGAGCAAGGTCTCCTGAACATCCGACGGAACCTTGTTCGGGAATGACGGGCACCAGCCCCTTGTTGAAGAACTTCACGAGGAAATCTATCAGTTCAACCCTTACGCCCGAAAAACCCTTTATAAGCGAATTAATTCGGAACAAAATCATAAGACGAGCGATGTCATCTTCTATAATTTTTCCTACTCCGGCGGAATGGGATATTATTAGGTTTCTCTGAAGGTCTTTTGTTTGTTCTTTTGAAATCACGACGTCCTTGAATTCTCCGAACCCCGTGTTTATTCCGTAAACAATCTCGCCGTCGTCAATCCATTTCTCGACGAGTTTTCTTGATTTCATAACCCTTCTTATCGAATCAGGTGAAACCGATATTTTCGTTCCGCTTGTTACGATGCTTACCGCTTTAAAAACGTCTAAATTGCTTCCGTTGAGTGTAAATATTTTCATTTGCTAATTAAAAATCCGGCAAATATAATATTCCCGGATTCAGTTTACTTTGATT
>DATMXZ010000368.1:0-16082 GCA_035561235.1 Ignavibacteria bacterium | reverse complement strand
GGTTTATATATATTTTCCATGATTGAAACTTTGTTCTTTTGTTTTAAAAATTAGTCCTTGCAGTTCGCGACAATTTCTTTTATGTCAATGCTTACGGCGCATCCTCTCGAGCATCTTCCGCAGCCCGTGCACAATATCTCGCCGAACTTATCAACGTAGTATTTAAACTTATGATTGACTCTCTGTCTGTACCGTTTCCCCTGAATGTCTCTGGGATTATGTCCCGATGCGTGAAGCGTGAAATGACCGAACTGGCAACCATCCCAATTCTTCATTCTGCGTCCTTCGGTATAACTGTAATCTTCATCGACTATATCGAAGCAATGGCAGACAGGGCACACGAACGCGCACTGCGCGCAGGAGAGGCACATATCGCCGACGCCGTCCCATTTCGGATGTTCGAAATTTTTCGCGAGCCAGTCGCGCACCTGCTTGCTGTCGAAAGCAACTTCCGGGTGTTTAACTTTTTCCGAGACCTCTTTTGACTTTGAGGGATTGCCTTCAGCAAGGTATTTTGAATATGCATCGATAAATTCTTTTCCTTTGTCGGTGACGATGCGAACCGCAAAATTATCGGCATCAAGCGGAACGAGAAAGATATCCGAGCCTTTTTCGGACACGGGAGAAGAGCCTACGGAAGTACAGAAACAGTAGCGGTCAGAGAATTCGCACATCATTCCGATGACAATAAAATTCTTAACCCGATAGTTATAAAAGTCATCTTTGTAATCCCAGTTGAAAACCTTGCTTAAAATGTTGAAGGAATTCGTATCGCAGGGCTTCGCGCCGATTATGACGGTTTTTTTCTGTTCGGGACCCGCGTCGAGTATTTGAACGTCATTCTTTCCGCGCTTATAATAAAGCACCGGTTCGGCTTTCGGGAACACGAAAGTTTTATAAGACGCTTTCGTCGGTTTCGATTTAGTATCGAGAACAATCTGCGAGGCGTCCTGAGTTACAACATACTCTGTTTTACCGGGGGCAATGAGAATGTGGCCGCCTCCGATAATATCTGCGCAGAGTTTAACAAGATTTTGTTTAGAAATTATTTTTTCTTCCATTTTAAAAACTTAATAGTTTTGTTTTCGGGAATAAGATCCCGTTCATTTCTTTACATTCGAGTATATCCGGTTATTACTTTTCCGACTCTTCTGCCCCGACCTGAGGGGCGGGGCAATAAAGAGCGGATTACTTTAATTATTCCTCCCGAACAAAGAGTCCGGTCCTACCTATATTATTCTACCCGATTTGTTCTCCTGTGACACAAAACAGGCGCGGGCGGTAAAAAATATTTTTAATCAAAGAACTGTTTCTTCAAGTATTCCCGTCCACCGCGTCAGACAGGAACGAAAAAATAATTAAATTACATAAACAATTCATCGCTGTCTTTGACGTCGAAACTGCCGACGAGCGTGGGAGTTTCGAGGCTTCTGCCCGAGACGTACGCGAACGCTTCTTTCGCGGTTTCCGTCATTCTTCTGTTCAAAAGAGAAAGCGGAATATCCATCGGGCACGCTCTTTCGCATTCACCGCAGCCAATGCATCTGCCGCTAAGGTGGAAAGCGCGCACAACATTCCAGGAAAAGTTACCGCGGGAATGCGGGCTCGACTCGATCCATCTCGGGATTGTTTTGTCGGTTATGCATCTCTGACAATAGCACAGAGGACAGGCTGCGCGGCAAGCATAGCATTTTATACACTTATCAAATTCTTTTTTAAAGTAAGCGAATCTTTCTTCATACGTCATTTTCTCAATTGCCTGAATCTTTGCCAGAACTTCGTCGGATACTTTCGGAGTTTCCTTTTCGGCACCGAGGGTAGTATCCGAATAAAGCGGTTTATGAGTTTCACACGGCACGCATTTTGAAGCGAGTGTATCGGCGCCATATTCCAAGCCGAAGTCCTTAGCCACGCCGCCACAGTTCATCCCGATTATATAAACGTCTTCGCGTTTCAATTGGCTTTCCTGAATGAGCGCGATAATAGCGTGTATGTCGCAGGGTTTGGCGACGATGCCGAGTTTTAACACGGAGCCGTTTTGCTTAGCGAGGTTTTTTATTCTCGCTTTGGTAAGATAAACAGCAAGGTTATTCAGGCAGTACTCGTTAAAGACGAGTTTTTCCGCGTCTTCTGGGTTTGTGATAACAATTGGTTTTGTTCTTTTCGGCTCGATATCAACATAGCCAAGAACGGCCGCGACCGTTTTGTTTTCCAATAATTCTTTCGCAAGTTTTCTTAATTCTTCCATCACACGGCCTCCCCTTCTTTCATAATGACATCCTTCTTTACCATTGAATCATCGGGAAACTTTGTAACAAATTCCGAATTCAACTCTTCGTAGTTTTTGAAGGGTCCCATAGCCTTCACCTCGTTTACGACTTTAGAAACCACATCGACGAATTTCTTACCTTCGGAAGCGGACACCCAGGAGAACTGGAGACGTTCTTTTTCGATACCGAGGTAATCGAGGAGTTCGTGGAAGAAAGTCCAGCGTCTGCGCGCGTGGAAATTCCCCGCGTTATAATGGCAGTCGTTCGGATGGCAGCCCGATATGAGAATGCCGTCCGCTCCGCGTTCGAAGGCTTTAAGAATGAACACGGGGTCAATGCCGCCGGAGCACATAACGCGAATTAGTTTAACATTGGTCGGATATTTCAGACGGGAAGTTCCCGCAAGGTCGGCGCCCGTGTAGGTACACCAGTTGCAGACGAATGCGACTATTTTTGGTTCCCAGTTTTGTTCTTTCATATTAATGAAAATTTAAAATTATTTTGTATTTCCGATTGAACGGAATCGAAACCGTCTGTATTACTGTTCGAATCACTGATATCCGCTGCGGCGGACCCAAGAACTGATTTCGCAAAAAATACTGTTATATCTTCACAGCCACCGCCGCAACGGACGATAATAACACAGATACCACTGAAAAAACTTATAATGCCGCTATCTGGGCAAAAATCTCTTCGTTATTAAATCCTGCAAGTTCGACAGACTTAGACGGGCAGGTAGCGGTGCAAGTTCCGCATCCCTGACATAAACCAGTGTTCACGTAAGCGACTTCCTTATAGACCACTCCGTTTCTGTCTTTCAATTCCTTTACCTCAACCGCGCCATACGGACAGACTTTCTTGCAATAGAAGCATCCCGCGCAGAGCGATTCGTTCACGTAAGCGACGACCGGCTCGCGTTCGAGTTTATCGGAGCCGAACAGCACGAGCGCCTTTGCCGCCGCCGCCGAAGCCATAGCCACGGATTCGGGAATATCCTTAGGAGACTGACAGGCTCCCGCGAGGAACACGCCTCCGGTAGTGCTTTCTATGGGGCGCAGTTTCGGGTGCGCTTCATTATAGAAGCCGTATTTATCATAAGGAATGCCAATAGTCTGCGCGAGTTCGGAAGCATCCTGCTGGGCAATCATCGCCGTAGCAAGCACCACCATATCGGCGTCTATTTCAACAGGCATACCAGCGATAGTATCTTCGCCTTTCACGATATACTTTCCGTCTTTTTCGGAAATCTTTGACACTCTTCCGCGTATGTACTTCACGCCGTCCTCTTCTATTGCGCGTCTCACGAATTCGTCATACATCTTACCGCCTGAGCGGATATCCATATAGAACACGTAGGCTTCACCATCGTGGACTTTATGCTTATACAGCATCGCGTGTTTCGCCGTGTACATGCAACATATCTTGCTGCAGTAGGAGAATCCTTTAGATTCATCTCTCGAACCGACGCACTGAATGAAAACAATTTTCTTGGGTTCTTTTCCGTCGGAAGGTCTTTTAAATTCTCCCGACGTGGGACCTGAAGCGCTGGCAATTCTTTCAAACTGCAAGCCGTCGACAACGTCTTTATACTTTCCGTAACCGTACTCGCCGTAACCTTTAATCGGAGAATCATCGGGTTTCTTGTCAATCTTATATAATTTATATCCCGTGGCAACGATAATCGCGCCGACTTCCTCTGTCACCATAGTATCTTTCTGGTCAAAATTAATCGCTTCGCGTCCGCATACTTTCACGCACATTCCGCATTTTCCGTTTTTATAATACATACAGACAGTTTCGTCAATAACCGGAATGTTAGGGACCGCCTGCGGGAAAGGAACATAGACCGCGGGTCTGTACGCCAGATTTTCTTCGAATGAATTGAACGCTTTTTTCTTCGTCGGGCATTTTGTAATACAGAGACCGCAGCCGGTACATTTATCCTCGTCGATATGGCGGGCTTTTTTTCTTATCGTAACGTTGAAATTTCCTATAAAGCCTTCGACCTTTTCGACTTCGGAATAAGTCATCAGTTTAATTCTCGGGTGCTGGTAGACCTCGACCATTCTCGGAGTAAGAATGCACTGTGAGCAGTCGAGTGTCGGGAATGTTTCCGACAACTGGCTCATATGACCTCCGATTGAAGGTTCTTTTTCCACGAGAACGACTTCATATCCCGCATTAGCGACGTCAAGCGCCGCCTGTATACCGGCTATACCGCCGCCGATAACGAGAGTTCTTTTTGTAACGGGTACTTCGATAGTCGTAAGAGGCTGATTTCTTTTAACCTTTTCGATAGCCATTCTAACGAGGTCAATGGCCTTATCGGTCGCGGAATCGATATCGTCGTGAACCCAGGAACAATGTTCTCTCAGGTTCGCAATTTCAACGAGGAAAGGATTGATTCCCGCGTCGACAGCGGCTTTGCGGAATGTCTTTTCGTGCATATGCGGGGAGCATGAGCCGACCACGATAGCGTCGAGTTTCTTCTTCTTAATCTCATCTTTAATCATATTTTGTCCGGGGTCCGAGCACATATACTTATAGTCGAGCGACACTTCCACGCCGGGCAGCCATTCGCAGGCTTTAGCGACGCGCGGGCAGTCGACCGTTCTTCCTATGTTCTCGCCGCAATGACAAATAAAAACTCCGATTTTCATAAATTACTCCGGTTTAAGTAAAAATTATTTTTTACACCGCCGCTTTATCTGCCGGCAGTTCATTATATTTAAATTCAACAGTGTGTTTATTAATGCCCAGTTCCTTCTCGTCCATACCGAGCGCGAGACCAAGCAGTTCCGTCAGGTAGAGCACGGGGAAATCCTTATGATCGGGGTATTCCCTTTTCATCGCGCGCTGTCTCATATCAAGGTTAGAGTGACACATAGGACAGGCGACGACCATCACGTTCGCGCCGTGTTCCTTTGCGTCGTCAAGAATCTTCTTCGACAGGTCAAGAACGATATCGCGTCTCGCGAGTGTATGAGCGGCTCCGCAGCATTCCACCTTATAATTCCAGTCAACGGGTTTCGCGCCTGTAAGTTCGACAATACTTTCCATAGAGGTCGGTTGTTCGGCGTCATCGAAATGAGTAATAGCGGCCGGGCGAACAAGGAGGCAGCCGTAATAGCAGGCGACCTTAAGGTTTTTAAGTTCGGTTTTTTTGTTTTCCGAAATCTTATCCAAGCCGATTTTGATGAACAACTCGATAAGGTTCATTACTTTAATTTCCTTGCCGAGTTTTTTGTCAAGCACGAGTTCAACCTCACGTTTAAGTTCCGGCTGCGTTTGAATTTCGTGTTGAGAAAGAACGAGCCTGTTATAACAGGCGGCGCAGGGAGCGACAATATCATCGAGACCCTGTTGTTCGGCAAGTGCGATATTGCGCATTGAAAGCGAATTGGCGAGCAGGTGGTTCGTTACGTGCGCAGACGTTGCTCCGCAGCAGGTCCAGTCCTGAATCTCGTCAAACGAGGCGCCGAGTTTTTCAACGACTTTTCTTAGAGAAATGTCGTATTCTTTTGCCGTTCCAGTCTGGGAACAGCCGGGGAAATAACCTAATTTCAATTTATCCTCCGTTAATGAGGTTACAAAATTATTTTTTTGCCGTCCTTGAGAAAATATTCTTGACGGATTTTTTATCTTTAACTTTATGGGGAATCATTTCAAGTTTTCCTTTGATAAGCATATCAGGCGCCGAGTCCACGTCCTGCATAAGGTCAAGTGTTTTCAACTTATATTCCGCTATCAATCCTATTTCCCACGAACGACCGAAACGTTTAATCTGATTAAGGAAAGATTCGTGGAATTTCACGATATGGTTCTTGTTAACCTTTACACCTTTTTCGAGGGCAAGTTCGCGAACGGCATCCATGAACTTAGCGAGGTCAAATTCCTGCGGACATCTAGTAGAGCAGGTCATGCAGCCGGCGCAAAGCCAGGGTGTTTCGGATTTCAGAGCCTCATCATAAAAGCCGAGTTGTATCAGCCGTACAATCTTGTTCGGGGCGATGTCCATATAATATCTGACGGGGCATCCCGCGGAGCACTTGCCGCACTGATAGCAAAGGCTGACATCCTGAAAAGTTTTTTCTTTAATGTCGTCGGCGACAGTATGCACGTGATTATGGTTGTGTGAACTCATATAGTGAAAAATTTAGAATTGGCAAAAAGTGAAATTAAAAAGTCGGCTGAACTTTCAAAGTGTAGATTATTTTCGTAGAAAAACATCTATATCGTCCCCCGGATATTAATCCTGTTCGGTTTATCATTTACGTCCTCCATAGTCTTTAAAAAGATATGCGTAAACTAAAAACCATTTATTAAGTTCGCAATAAAATTAGAGAGATTAAAATAATTCTTCAATGACAAAAGGTGTGATGAATAGTGTAATTCGGCGGTGTGTATAAAAATTAAACACTTCGGGTGAATATTAATAATCTAACTATTAGAGTCAATAGGGGTGAAAAAATTTAATTTAAGCGGAAATATGCGATAGAATCAGTGTAATAATAAAGAGAAGCCGGCGGGCGCCGGCTCCTCTTAGCAGAAAGTGAAAGTATATTAATCAAAGGTTTTGTGGGAACTCTTATGACTAATAGTTTCAGTCAAAAATCTTTTCAATGTCCTGATATTTAGAATGCATAGCGTCTATCGCCTTGTCGACAGCCGCCGCATCAATGTCTTTAGAAGAATCGTTCGTACCAAGAGCGTCTTTAAGGGCTTTTGTTTTTTCGAGTAATTCGGATGCTGTTTTTTGGAACAACTCGGTTTTGCCTTCGAGTCTCTTGGGCAGTTTAGCGTTAACGCACGCTTCGGCTTTAGATATTAAATCGTCGATAATTTTTTTTACGGATTCATAGTCCTTCGCGGGATAATACTTATGGAATATTACATAGAGAACTTTATGGTATTCGTCAATCTCCTTATTGACAGGTCTTAATATGCGAACCATCATTTCGAAATCCGCGTGAAGTTTTTCTGCAGCGTCGAGCATTTTCTGGTCGTCATTACCACTTGCCGCAGCGTAATAATTCTCAGCCGAAGCATTAAGAACATTAAGTCCTTCTTTCCATTTTCCTTCCTTGTCTCTTAAGATACCCGGAAGAGACGCGCTGTTAATTTTTTCTATATGAGGTTTAATTTTTTCGACCATACCCTTTAAAGACGAAATGTCTTTGGCTGGATATGCTTCGTGCCAGATAACGTAAATTACGTCATGAAACGCCATTAATTCGGGAACAGTGGAATTAATTTCCGAAGAATCATCCTTTACCTGCGAAAACAAAGCGGATGCTGCAAAAACAAACAAAATTAGCAATAAATTTTTTTTCATCAAAGATAATTGGAATAAATTAAATAATATACTTTCGACAAAATTGTCGAACTTTTACAAAACTTGCCTGATTTAATGTTTCAGTTTTTCTTTCCTATTTTTCTGCCAAAGTAACACTCACGGTCGCTTGCGATTTCATTGAACTTGTATAATCCTTTTCCGTTCAAGCATTCACCGCATTTAGGCGGAACATAATCGGGATTGGTAACATCGTGTTTATCCATAAGTTTGCAGTCCATCATTCCCGGACAAGCGACGCTTGAGGTTGAAATTTGAATACCCTCATCATTATTGTTGTCTGTTTTCTGTACACTGTCAGAAACTGAAAGCAGTACACCGGAAAACAATAAAAAGAACAATATGTACTTGGCAAAATTCCTCATTACAAAATAATTTGCAATAATTATACCAAACTAATGACAGACAAAAGCATACAAAGTCAAATCGAGATAAATAAAAAAAGAGATACAAGTGGCAGGTTGAATAATGAATCGTTAAATAACGCATCGATGAATTATTGAAATGTGAAACAATATATTCAAAAGAAAAATGGATTTCCGCAAATTGGAGAGAAATTATTAATGTCTTGACAGGACAAAAAAAATATATTAATTTTGAACACCGATTCAATATTCGTTTTCAAAATAAATTTAAAGGTAATGAGAAAAAAAGAAGGAAACAAAGAGGAAGACATATTAAAGGCTGCGACGGAAGTCTTTGCACAGTCCGGGTTTTACGATGCAAAGATTTCGAAGATTGCCGAAATGGCTAATGTCTCAATTGGCAGCATTTATGTGTATTACAAAAACAAGAATGATATACTTAATAAAATTTTCGAGAAAATCTGGGGTTCGCTTTACAATAATCTGGATTCACTCGTCAAGCGGTCAGATTTATCGATGGTAGAGAAATATGACGCGATGATAGATATGATATTCGATTCCTTTACCGAAAATTCCGCGACGGCGATAGTAATCGCAAACGAGCAGCAGAGGCTGCTTCTGAGGAACAAGGATAGTTTCACTGAGTACTACGATAAGTTCGTGGGGCTTGGCGAAGAGATTGTAAGGGAAGGAATAAAGAAAAAAGCATTCAATCCGAATGTCGACGTAAACATATTCAGGCATTTTCTGTTAGGGGCATTCAGGGACCTGATAACCTCGTGGGCGGTTGTACCCGAAGATTTCCCGTTAAACCTCGTAAGAAGAAACATAAAATTTTTATCTAAGTACGGAATACTGAATCACAATCAGGAATAGTGAGAATATGGAAACAAATAAAATAAAGTATCTGATAATTCTTTTATTTGTCAGTAGTCAAGTTTTTTCACAGCAGTTATCTTTAAGCCGGGCGGTAGAAATATCCGTTGGAAGAAGCGACAAAATAAAACAGTATTCGGAAAAGGTCGAACAAAAAAAGAAGTCATACAACGAATCAAAAGGAAACTTCCTGCCGAGCATAAATTTAACCGGCGGATTCAATCACATGAACGATGATCTGGTAATGGACCTTGATCCGATTCGTCAGGCTATGATAAGAATACAGGCTGGAAATCAGGTAGAGTTCGCGAATGTTTATAACGTGCTGCTCGGAGGACCGGGTCTTACGCAGCAGCAGAGGGCAGCGTTGTTAGGAACGTATTCGTCCGCTTTGAGCAAGCAGATTCCATTATTTCAGAGTCAGGTAAAAAAGCAGGATTACTGGAACGCAACACTGACCGGTACGCAGCCTTTGTTCATGGGCGGCAAACTAATATCCGCGAAGAATATAGCAGAACAGGAAATTGAACTTGCGGAGACCGAACTTGACAAATCGAGAAACGAAGTAATATCGGAAGTCATTTCAAATTATCTTAATGCAGTTTTATTAAAGAGCATAGTAAGCGTAAGGCGGGATGTTCTGAGCGGTATGATAAAGCACAGGAACGACGCCAAGAGGATATATGAAGAAGGAATCATCGCCAAGAATCAGTATCTTCGCTCGGAGGTTGCCGTTGCCGAAGCAGAAAGGAATCTATCAGACGACGAGAACAGGTTTAATCTTGCAATCACAGCATTAAGAAACTCACTGAATTACAAAGACGATGAACCTATAGATGTATGCGACTCACTCGTATTTAAAGAACTGCAGGAGCCGTTGAGCAATTTCAAGGAAAATGCTGTATCATCTCAGCCTGTATTAAAAATGATAGAAATAAAGAAAAAACAGGTAGAGGGGAAATTGACCATAGACCGTTCGGAGTTCCTTCCGAAATTCTTTCTCTTTGGCAAGTATGAGATACTCGATAAATATCTTTCGATTCTCGAACCGAGGTGGGTTGTCGGAATACAGGGAAGCATAAATCTTTTTAACGGATTCAAAGATTACCAGAGAGTCAGCCAGACGAAGCACGTAAGCAGGGAAATTGATTATCTCGAATCAGACACGAAGAGCAAACTTAATTTAGTCATAGAAAAAAATTACAAAGATGTTCAGAACTCGAGAACAAGGTACGAAAAACTTGAAGCGGTAATAAATCTCGCGGAAGAGAATCTCCGCCTGACGGAGGGACGGTTTCTTTCGGGTTTATGCACATCACTTGACGTAATCGATGCACGTCTGGTGACGGAAAAGAACGGAATTGAAAAGAAACTATCACTATACGAATACTACAAATCAATAAACGAATTATATCTTACGTCGGGCAAGCCGATGAATTTTCTTATCTTATGGAATAAGGATACAAACTGATGAAAAAGACAAAATGCATTTTACTTATTGCAATACCAGTCGTACTAATAATAATATCCGCGGCTGTATTAATCGGCAAATCAAACAAGCAGGAAGACGTTTACATAACCGGCATAGTTGAGGCAACGCACGTTGATGTTTCTTCGAAGATAGCGGGCAGGATAGACAGTGTTTACGTGCGTGAGGGAGACGAGGTTTTCAAGGGACAGATTGTGGCATCAATAATGAGCAAGGAACTGGATGCAAAACTCGAGCAGGCAAAATCAGTTATGGAGGCGGCATACCAAAAACTTCAGATAGCGATAAACGGAGCGAGGCCAGAGGAAAAGGAAATGGCGGAAAAACTATACATGCAGGCGAAACACCAATTCGAACTCGCGGAAAACACATATACAAGGATCATGAATTTATACCGTGACAGTCTCATATCCGTTCAGGAGAAGGACCAAATAGAATTTCAGTACAAAGCGGCGCGCGAACAGATGGAATCCGCGAAAGCAAAATACGAACTTGTTCTTAAGGGCGCGCGAAGCGAGGAAATACTCATGGCGGACGCGGGATTCAGGCAGGCGGAAAACACATACAGGGAAGTGCTTGCATACAAGGAAGAACTCACGATAGTCAGTCCGCTTCGGGGAGAAATCAGCAAAAAAATCACAGACCCCGGAGAGATAGTGTCAGCCGGATATCCCGTATTTACGGTTACAGACCTTAAAGACGAATGGGTAATACTGCAGATGCGCGAAGACCAAATGGCAAAGGTAAAGAAGGATGCTATTTTAAAAGGCAGGGTTCCCGCGCTGGGAAACACTGAATATGAATTTTACGTGTCGTACATATCTCCGGTCGGCGATTACGCAACGTGGAAGCCGACGAATCAGAAAGGAGAATTCGACCTGAAGACATTCGAAATAAGATTAAGGGCGAAATCAGAAATACAGGGACTCAGGCCGGGAATGACGGTAAATATAAAAATTAACTGAGATACGAATACGGCGGATACCGGAAATGAATTATACATTTAACGTTGCGAAGAGAGAGTTCAGGCGAATAGGGAGTTCGAAATTTTACCTATTCATGTTGTTCTTACTGCCGCTGAGTTTGTTTTCTTTTTTCGCGTATGTGTATGAAACAGGCGTGCTTCGTGAAATACCCGTAGCGGTCTGTGATTACGACAACAGCGAACTATCGAGAACATACATCAACTTTATCGAATCAACGGGTTCGATGAAAATTCTGAAATACGTTCAGTCAGAGGTGGATATAAGAAATGAATTTCTCGACGGAAGCATATACGCGGCATTTGTGATTCCCTACAATTTCGAAAAAAACACGAAATCCGGAAAGCCGGCGAGTGTTATTGTATATAACAACACGACAAATCTCATAACGGGAAACACGGTTTATAAGGACGCGCTGACGTTCACGAAAATGTTTTCCGGCGGCGTTTTACTGAAGAAAATGCGTTCAAAAGGAATCAAAGAAGAAACCGCACTTAACATATTAAACGCGGTAAAAATTGACAGTCGTCCGCTATACAATCCGAATTACAATTATCTGAATTATCTTATACCCGGATTAGTGCCCGTAATGCTGCAGATGGCGATAATGCTTCTTACGGCAGTAATAATAAGTTCGGAATTTTCTCACGGAAATTTCGGTAATTTACTGGAAGCGGCGGGTGGCAGTGTTTGGGCTTTATTAGCGGGAAAAGCGGTTCCATATCTACTTATAAATACAGCGACAGCGCTTCTGATACCCGGGTTGTTTTACTCTTTCTTCAAGGTTGACATGCCCGGTTCGCTTACGGGAGCGGCTTTGTTGTTCATACTTTTTTCCGTTTCGTGCGTATTTTTCGGAATTCTTATATCTACATTATCAAAAAATTACATGTTCACGGCGGAAATATCTCTTTTTCTAAACACGCCGGCGTTTATATTCAGCGGATTCGTATATCCTTTCAGGGCCATGCCCGGACCGCACGTCTGGTTTGCGCAATTGATGCCGTTTACGCACTTCATCGACGCGTATTTAAAAATCGGCGTAATGAATTCGCCTGTAAAAGACGCGTTACAGGAAATAATTAAACTCACGGCATTCGTTTTCATATCAATCGCCATAACGCTTGTTATTTTATATCTGCGCAAGAGGCAGTTACTTAAACCCGAAGCGCGAACGCAGGAATCGGCAGGTGAACATGTTTAAGAACATATTTAAAATATTTCAGAGAGAAATATCCATAGTGCTTAAAGACAGAGACGTCTTCATGATAATCATAATAGCGCCAATATTTTACGCGTTCGTTTATGCTTCTTTATACTACAATAAGACGGAAGAGAGGGTGCCCGTAGCGGTAGTTGATATGGATAGGTCGGAGTTTTCAGAAACGTTTACGCGAAGGATGAATACGAGCAGAATGCTTGATGCCGTACTTGTCACGGGCGACATGAATGAAGCGAAGGTGATGATGGCTTCAATGAAGATACAGGGAATAATATACATACCGCACAATTCCTCGGCCGACCTGAAGTCAGGAGAATCGGTAACGCTTACTGTTTATTTAAATACCACCCGTTTTCTTGTGTCGAACGATATAAACAAAGCGGTTAACGAGGTCGCGTCTTCATTCAACGAGGAAAACAGAAAAGTATGCTTACAGTCTATGGGATACAACACAAGGGAAGCGGAAAACCTGACAGAGCCGGTGCGAAGCGACATTCGTCCGATGTTCAACACGCCCGAGACATACGGGGATTATCTTATTCCCGGAATGCTTGTGTTGATTCTTCACCAGACGCTACTCATAGGTCTTTCCGAGTGCATAGCACGCGAAAGGGAGTATAAAAAGATAGGAGAAATAAAGACGGCAACGGGAAACAGCGCCGTTGTAGCGCTGACGGGAAAGGTGTTATTTTATTTTCTAATGTACACGGCATATTCCCTGTTCTTTTTCGCGGTAATATTTTCCGTATTCAAGATAAATCTGCTCGGAAGCGTACCCGCGTTGATACTCACAACTTCTCTAATGATATTATCATCAATATTTCTAGCGATTTTTGTTTCATCGTTCTTCAAGAGAAAATTTGTCGCGTTGATAATAACCGCTTTCACTTCATATCCGTTATTCTTTATTTCCGGTTATGTGTTTCCCTCGTATGCACTTCCCGTGCCCCTGCAGTATTTTTCAAAGATATTCGCTGTTACTCCATATCTCAAGGCCTTCAGCAGAATTACACAATCAGGAGCCGGTTTCGGAAATGTAAGCGGAGAAATTATAAGTCTGTCGATTATTACGCTGGCTTTATTCGCATTCGCGTGGTTAAGGATAAAATATCTGTTTTCAAGAGAACCGTGATTACCCGTCTTCTCCCGATTGTTTCGACGTAGGTTCATCAGGTTTTTTAAGTTCGTTGTTTTCGGGTTTCTTTTCCTGGATTTTATTTTCCTCTTCGACAGGAAGTTTCTTTTCCGGGTTTACATTCAGAGAGTCATTTGCTTCGGGGATACCTGTATTCGTGGAATCGTTAGAGGTGCTCAAAGAATCCGTGCCGATTTCCAAATTCTTTTTAACAACGGTGTCCTTTTTATCGAGCGACTCATAGAATTCCAAACGCGATGCGACAGATTTTGCGTATTCGGAATTAGGAAATTCGGCTTTAAGGCGCGAGTAATATTTCACGGCGCTGTCTTTTGACAAATAAACGTTTTCGTAAGTCCATCCGAGAGTATAAATCGCTTTAGGAATGACGGGGCTTTCAGGATACCGGAAAAGTGCTTCCTGCAGCAGAGGAATCATTTTGTCCGTATTACCCGAATCAAAAAACATACCCGCCTGCGTTACCAGCGAATCGGCGATGTCGAAAGACTGCTCTACAATCTGAAGTCCGAGATTTTTTCTTGATTCGTTAGCATAAACGCTATTGGGAAAATCCTTTATAACCCTTGCGAAATATTCCGATGATTTTATACTGTCGCCGAGTGATTTATAAATCGAGCCAAGATAAAAAAGCGCTTTGCTAATCCATTCGGGATTATCGTAATTAGAAATAATAGTATTCAGGTAATGAATTGAAGAGTCCGACTGTTTCAGATCATAATAAAAAATTTCTGCAAGTTCAAAATATGCCCCAAGTTTCAGGTTGTTTTTAGCCGCTTTAATAGAATCTTCATTGACAACAGGCACTTTGATTGTATCTCCCGGGATATTTTTCGATAATCCTGTTGTATCGCCGGGAATGGGAATGCTGTCGTTTTGAATTTTCTTCAGAATATTTTCGGGGATTATGCCGCTTTCGCTAAGGGAGTCTTCGTTTGAGCCGATAGAATCATTTCCGATGAAGCCTCCGCCTTTCGGTTCGTTTAATCCTTTGTTGGGATTCTCTATTTCATTTTGCCGTTTTCCCGGATTATGTATTTCTTCATAATCAAGTTTATATTTTTGGAGATCGGGTTCTTCTTCAGGAATAGTAATTTTAGCCGTGTCGTGAATAACGGCTGTAAGTGTGAAATACCTGTCGAGGATGTCGGATTTTTTTCTTGCAAGTTCGTAGTAATCGAGAGCAAGACTTGTTTCGTACGCTTTTTTGTAAGAGATGAGAGACTTCAGGAAATCCTTTTTAACGTGCTCGTAATACTCGCCGAGTTTGTAATACGATTCCGCCGCGGCTTTTCCCCCGGGATGGGCGGAAATAATCTCAAAATATTTTATACGCGCGTCTTTAAAATTGTCAGTGTAGAAATCCTTATTGGCGATTTCAAGTTCTACCAATTGTTTAAAGTCCGGATATTCAATATATTTTTTGTTGAGTTTGCCGAGAATTTCGTCCGCTTCTGCGAATCTTTTCTGCGTCAGCAGTACTTTGGCTTCATTAAGTTTCGCATAAAACTCAAGATCGAAGTTAGAGGTGTTCTTATAAACTTGATTGTATTCCTGCGCAGCCTTGCCGATATCATGAATGGAATAAATTTTCGCGAGTATGAACTGGCGTTCGGCTTTAATTTCCTTGTCTTTTGTGAGGTCAATCGAATTAATGAAATACGAGATTGCATCCTGTGTGTTTCTCCGGGACAGGTTGTAAATAGCGAGTTCCTGAAATATTTCGGACTTTATTTCATCCTTGTTCGTATTATTGAGCAGGTTTTTCAGAATCGATTCGGCTTCGGAGTTCTTTCCGAGTTTAAACTTTGTCTTGCCGAGATAGAGCAGGGCATCCGCGGTGAACTCGCTTTTTGAGAGCCGCGAAAGGAATTCGTCAAACTTCCGTTCCGCCTGAAGATAATCGTTTGAATAAAAATAAGACAGACCGATGAGAAGGACCGCCTGGTCGAAATATCTTGTATTCTTGTTGTATTGAATTATTTTCGAGCATCTTTCGATAACTTTCGTAAACTTGTCTTTCGTGGACTGCTGGACTGGAGGAGTAATATTAAGGGAGTCAAGGCGTCTGTTATAAGTAGCGATGGTGCTGGTCCTGTATTCTTTCAGTGCTTCGTCATAATCTTCTCCCGCGGAAAAGAACTTATTAAAAAAAGTACCGAATGTCTCCGACCGATTTCCCATATATATAAAACTCGTAAAATCCTGATACTCGTAATTTAAAGACACATTATAATCGGGATCGGGATCATCCGCGCCGACCGAACTTCTGGATACAGTTCTATGCGAAACGTAATTGCAGCCGCCGAACTCCAGCGAAAAAGCAATACTTAAAATTATGAAAGCGAGACAAATAAACTTCTTCATATAA
>DATMXZ010000367.1:0-3167 GCA_035561235.1 Ignavibacteria bacterium | reverse complement strand
GACTTAAACCGGCTTATTAATCTCTATCAATTGAAGTTTGAAGATTGAAGATTATTTTAGTATCATCATCTTCTTCACATCCGTAAATCCGTCCGCGGTGATTTTGTAGAAATATGCTCCGCTTGATAACGTAATCCCGTCAAAAGTTGCGGTATAATTTCCCGCCGCTTTCATATCGTTCACGAGCACTTCAACTTCACGCCCTGTTAAATCGTAAACAGCAAGTTTAACGTTTGATGATTTCGGAATCGAAAAATTAATTCTTGTTACGGGATTGAACGGATTCGGATAATTCTGACCGAGACTGTAATCCGAAGGAATTCCGTTCCCGTTTCCGCTGACGGAAGTTATTGGCATTACTGACTTGTACGCGTTAATCCTTCCCGCTCCGAGCAGTCCGACGTATCCGGGATTTATTCCGTATATGTTGTCGCATCCGTTAATCAGTCTTGTTACTACCTGCTCGTTAGTGTATGTCGGATACTTTGAAAATATTAAAGCGACCGTTCCCGCGCATATCGGCGAAGACATCGACGTTCCGTCCATCATCGTATAACCGTTGTTGAATATAGTGCTGTATATGCTTGAACCCGGCGCGCATACGTCAACCGTAGTATGATAGTTCGAGAACCACGATTTCTGGTCGCTCGATGTAGTTGACGCTACAGATACAACGTGATTGTAAGACGCGGGATACCTCGGGACGTTCGAACCGTCGTTTCCCGCGGAGGCGCAGATAACAACTCCCGCCGCCCACGCGTTTTCAACAATCAACTGTGTGTAACTGCTCGGTGTAGAACCCCCGAAACTGCAGTTGATTACCTTCGCGCCGTTCTGATAACTGTACGTTAAACCGCTGTTCGTATTGTATAAATACGAATACCCGCTTCCCGTGTTGTCGTTGTCAGCTCCGTGCTTGCATACGAGAATCTTGCACTTGAATCCGACTCCCGCTCCGCCTACTCCGTTGTTTGTTACCTGCGACGCGCAGCCTGACGTGTGCGAACCGTGCTCGCAGTAGTAATTCACTATGTTAGGATCGTTATCCTCGGACAGCGACTGGTAATTCGCTCCCGCAAAGTCCCATCCTCTCCAGTCGTCAACGTAACCGTTGTTGTCGTCGTCTGTTGAATTGGTCGGGTTTTCGAGGTAATTGTATTTTATGTTTGCCGAAAGGTCGGGATGGTCTAAATCGCTTCCCGTATCGACAAGACCGATAACAACGTTCGTATCGCCCTGCGTGATGTCCCACGCCGCGTATGAAGCGATTTTCGAGATATGATACTGGCTTCCTACCGACGGGTCGTTAGGAGTAAAATCCGATACCATTACGTAATCAGGTTCCGCCCAGTCAAGTACGTCCTTGTTCTGGCTGTAAATCTCTTCAGCCAGTTCCGACGGGTCGGTGCCCGCCGAGTAGTACACCGCGAAAATTCTCGCCAACTGGTCATCGCCGTTCATTCTCTTTGACGCCACAGGATTCAGAGGATGCCTCTGTGTTATTTTCGTAACCTTGTATTTTGCCAAATCCCTGTCAACCTTCAATACATTAAAAACCGTCGGCGCGAAACTCGTCACGTCATTCTTGAATTTTATGTTTATCAGTCCTTTCAGATACAACGCGCCGTCATTCCTCTGAATGACAACGTCGTTTGCCATTTTATACTTCGGCGTGTAAACATCCATAAATCCGGTTAGAGATACAGCCGCGAGAAGTACCGCCGCGATTAATAGTTTTGAATATTTCATCCTGCTTCTTTTATATTATAAATGAGGCTGCACCGGTTTACCCCGTACAGCCCCGCTAAATTCAAATTATAAACTGATGTTACTTTACAAGCATCATTTTTTTCGTGTCCGTGAACCCGTTCGCGCTCAGCCTGTAGAAGTAAATTCCGCTCGTCAGTCTTGAAGCGTCAAACGTTACTTCGTATGTTCCCGCGTTCATCTGCTCGCTCACAAGCGTTTCGACTTCCTTGCCGAGTGAATTGTAAACCTTCAATGTAACTTCGCCCGCTTTCGGCAATGCGAACTTAATCATCGTCGAAGGATTGAAAGGATTCGGATAGTTCTGGCTTAAACTGAACGATGAAGGAACTTCGCCCGTGTTCACGCCGATACCGCTCGGTCCGGTGTACTTTATTAAACCGCCGGTTAATCCCGTGCCGCCTAATGCCGCGAATCCGAGATTTGCGTTGATGAAACTAAAATGGGAAATCTGTCCGAGTGTTGCCTGAAGCGGAACAAATTCCCTTATCCACGTCGTGCCGAGGTTTGTCGTCTTGTAAACACGTGTCGTGTCGCCCTGTGTGCTCATTCTTATCGTACCGTCCGATTTTATTGAGTTCATGTTCATAACCGCGAATGTTCCAATACCCGATGGCGGTGTTACAGTCGTGTATGTTGCGCCTCCGTCGGTTGTCTTCTTGATGTCTCCCGCGCTTGAACCTATCATCCCGTTTGTATTCGTTACGAATCCAACCGCCTGCCAGAATATACCCTGTGTCCCGGAAGTTCCTGTAACAGGCGTATTGCTCCACGTTCCGTAAAAACCTGTCGCCGTCCTGAATATCTTGCACGTACCGACACCCGATGTGTTGATAGCTGAACCAACCCATATGTGTGAAGAGTCCGTCCAGTCCCATGCGTTGATTACACCCCATTCATTTGCAACCGTAGCGGTGGGTATTCCTGTCGGCAGATACCAGTTATTTCCACCGTTATTTGTCATTCTGAATTGATATTGCTGACCTGAACCTGTCGGGTCGCCGACATATATTCCATAGTTCGTATTGAACATGTAAACGCCGTTTGAGAACGAACCCGATACCGCGAGTACCTGCGTCCAGTTTACGCCGCCGTTCGTCGTCTTGTATAACGTGCCGTTTGCGTTACCTACGAATGCTGTCGTCGCGTCAAATGCGAACATACCGTATGAATTTGCGCTTGTTAATCCGCCGTTCCTTAATGTCCAACTCGTTCCGCCGTTCGTCGAAACATATACTCTAGCCGCGCCGCCTGACGCGTCGCAAGCAACCCAAATCGTGTTTGCGTCAACTGCGTATATCGAATTTATGGGAGGATTCGGAGCGGGTAACGCGCTGACGTATGTCCACGTCTGTCCGTAACCGATTCCCGCTATGAGCAATAATAAAACTGTTAAAATT
>DATMXZ010000366.1:0-7961 GCA_035561235.1 Ignavibacteria bacterium | reverse complement strand
AAATAATTCTTTTGATTTCGCGATTCTATCTATTTCAAAATCCGAAAAAGGTGAAATGCCTTTGCCAAAAATCTTCGGTGCAATCATCACGAATAGTTCATCGTACAAATTCTGCTTCAGGAAGCCAGACAGGGTCTTGCTTCCGCCTTCGACGAGGAGGGAATAGATGCCTTTGAGAAACAGTTTATGGAGCAAATCCGCGAGGTCAAGCGCTCCGTTTTTTTCTTTTACGGGCAAATAGTCAGCGTTTAATATTTTCTTCAAGGGTTTTTTCAGGGACGAGTGGACAATAACAGCCGGCGCAGATTTCTCACTAAATAATTTAAGATTGCCTTTAAGTTTGAGATTTTTATCTATAACAATTCTCACGGGGTTTTTCGGGTGTAAATTCAGTCTCGCGGTGAGTTCAGGATTATCGATTTCAGCAGTATTTCTGCCGATTAAAACACCATCGCAAAAACTTCTGATATCGTGGGCTAATGTTCTTGATTTTATGCCAGTTATCCACTTTGAACTAAAGTTGTTAAGAGCGATTTTCCCGTCAATACTCTGGGCAGATTTAAGGATTACATACGGGCGTTTTCTTGAAATAACGGATATGAAGACTTTATTTAGTTCTTTGCATTCATTTTCGCATATACCGAAAACGACTTCGATGCCGTGCCTTTGAAGTTTTCGGATGCCTTTACCTGAAACGAGGGGATTAGGGTCTTTCATCCCGATAAAAACTTTTTTAATGCCTTCGGAAATTATCAAATCCGCGCAAGGAGGGGTTTTACCGAAGTGGGAGCACGGCTCAAGATTCACGTAGAGGGAGGCGCCTTTCAGGTCACAGCCTCGCTTTTTCGCGTCATTGACCGCGATGACTTCGGCGTGAGGGCCTCCGAAGATTTTGTGAAATCCTTTACCGATAATTTCAGAATTTTTTATTATAATGCAGCCGACCATCGGATTAGGAAGAACTCTGCCTTTTTTAGCGAGACGGATACAGTTCCTCATTATTTTTTCATCGTAAGTCATTTCATACTTTTTTTTAGTTGTGTCAGAACGCTGTCTTTGGAATCACGGTGGTATATATAGGTCGGAGAATCAAATTTACCGACTGAAAATTTTCTTTTTGCTCTTCTGACGAAGTCCGAATCATAGGAATAAACATTTTTGAAGCCGCCGAGTTGCCTGAAGACGTATTCCTTTCCAAAGAGCGTGGCGCCGATAACGCATTTATCAAGATGAATCAGTTTTTTTATATTTCTCGCATCGGGCACGTACATATCCTCTTCGCTGCCTATCAGCATTGCGCCGCTGTAAATCAAATCAAAATTTTTGTTCCCATAAAAAAGTTTAACGCGCTGTTCAATATGATTTATGGAATATTCATCATCGGAGTCGAGGAAGGTTATGAACCTGCCTGACGAGAGATTAATTCCAGCATTCAGTGACAGCGGAGTTTTTCTGTTTGAGTGTCTGAGATATTTTATCCTGTAGTCGAAGTTAATGAGTTTAAATATATTCCTGTATGAATCATCGGTACTTCCGTCGTCGACGATGAGGAGTTCAAAGTTTTGAAAGGTTTGAGAAAGTACTGATTCCACGGCACGCGTTAAAAGTTTTTTCCTGTTATAAACCGGAATGACGATACTGACCGCGGGATTTTTGCCCAATTTTGGTACAGGATTCATATCGCGATGCCTCTTCTAATCCAGGATTTGGGATCAAGTGGAGAATCATTTTTCCAGATTTCGAAATGGAACGATTGGTTATCGACGGTGCTACCCGAGTAGCCAATCACCATACCCGTTTTAACGGTTTCGCCTTTTTTAACGAGAATTCTTCCGAGGACAGCGTAGACGGTTGTGAATCCGCCGGGGTGTTTAATAATAATCACGTTTCTCAGAGCCGGAACATTTTCTATGCTTTCGACGATACCGTCCGCGACGCACAGCACTTCGGTGTTTTCCGCGACGGAAACGTCGATACCGTTATTGAGCGAGATTGTGCCAGTAAGTGGATTTATAGTTCTTCCGAAGTCTTTAATTATCTCAATGCTGTTAACGGGAACGATGAGCCGTCCTTTTGCATTATCGAGGTTATCGGATGAATAGTCGGGAGTATTGTTAAACTTATAGATAAAAGGTTTTTTGACCTGTTTAACTGCGAACTCGAGGTCAAGAATTCTAGATTTAATCTTTTCAATTTGTCTTCCTGTATTTTCGACATCTTCGCGGGCGATTGCAAGTGAATCTTCCGCGAGAATTTTTTCTTTCAGGAGCAAGTCCTTGTCTTCCCGTTTCTGAGCAAAGTACTTTTTGTATTCAAGTTTGTTGAGCGTATTGATTTTCTTTTTTTCAAGGAGGGACATTTCTTCGTATTTGATGCGTTCGAAATCGGATTTTCTTGATTGCGAGAGTTTATTCAGGTACTGAAGCCTCGCATACATTATTGAAGGGGACTCGGAAGTAAACAGTATTTGCGCCTGATAGTCGCTGCCGTGCTTATAAAGCCAGATAATTCGTTTTTTAAATTCCTCTTTCAGTCTGTCAACGCTTTCCTTTTTAAAAATAAATTCGGCTTCCTGCCTGAAAAGGTCGTCTTTCGAACCGCCGTAGGACATATTACTAATCAACTGCGAGAGTACTTTTATGCGTTCATTTATGTCGCGGATTCTGTAACCGATGTCGGAAATTACTTTATTTTTTTGTTGAATCAGATTCTCGTAGTTTTCGAGATCTCTCCTGTAATTGTAAATCTGCTTTCGTTTATCTTCAAGCCAGTTATAGTCGGCGAATAAACGAGGAGCGAGGCAAAGAAACAATATTAGAATCAGAAGTCTTTTCATCGTGATAACTCGATTATTTTCATTATCAGATTTTTTGAAAACGGGTCATTAAAATTATCCAAGCATTCGGGGTGCCACTGAACACCGAGGATGAATTTGTCAGAGTGTTCGATGCTTTCGACAATGCCGTCGGGAGATTTTGAAGTAATCCTGATGCCTTCGCCCGGGCGGTCAACCGACTGATGGTGTGAACTGGTAACGACGCCTTCTTTTCTGCCGATTATATTGTACAGCACTGAATCTTCGACTACGTTAACGGGATGAAGCCGCATCTTTTTATCATCGAGCGCACGGTGGTTAACTTTTCTGACTGATTCGATATCAAATATTAGAGAGCCGTTGAAATAGACGTTAATGAACTGGCATCCCCTGCAAATGCCGAGCACGGGAAGATTCCGATAGACGGCTGATTCAAGAATTTTAAACTCGAAGCCGTCACGTTCGGGATTATATTTCACCGCGTCAGGCTTTGAATCCCAGTCATTGAAGAGTTCGGGATAAATGTCGATTCCTCCTGTAAGGATAAGGGCTTTGCATTTATCAAAGGCAGAGATAGAATCTGAACTTCTATAATCGAGGACGCAATAATCCGCGCTAAAATGGTCAAGCCATTTCAGGTATTCATCGAACATTGTTTCGGAGTATGTTATTCCAATCATAAGATTCTTTTTTCGACTAAAATATCTTTAAGCCGTTCGGAGTCGCATTTAATTTTCAGTTTAAGGTAATATACCCTTTGGTCAATTGTAAAATTAGCGAAATTTTTTAACTTAATAAAATCTTTTTCCGTTGTAACAAAAACGTCGCCGCTTTCCGATTGGTTCAGGATGGAATCGATGTCCTGCTGCGAGTACGAATGGTGGTCACCGAACTCGAAAGCGCGGATTACATCAAATCCGAATTTTTTCAGTGCATTGACAAAACTTTTATTGCCGGCGATGCCGGATATAGCAACAACGTTTTTTATTCCAGCCTCCGGCGGGTTACCGAACGCATCCAAGATGCCATCATAATCGTAGCACACGCGGATTTCGGGGACAGTATTGAGCGGATAACCTTCCTTGCATTCGGAGAATTTAAAATTTCTCACTATCAGACCGCTTCTGCAGAGGCAGGCGAAAGGCTCGCGAAGGTTACCAGACGGAATAAGAGTTTTGTATAAAAGAGTGTTCTGATCCGAAGCAACAATAACAATATCGAGGTCTCTTTTAATATACCTGTGCTGGTAGGCGTCATCAAGCAAGATTACGTCCGGTTTAAATTCCGATTCCGCGTATTTCACGGCACGGACTCTATTGCCGTCGGCGAGCGCGTAGAATCTGTTCTTGAACCGGCTGAAGCGCCCGATTATCATCGACAACTCGTCGCCGACAGAAGAAATATCTCCGCAGATTTTATTCCCGTCGAATCCGACGGTGAGTCCTTCCGATTTCCTTTTATAGCCTCGTGAGATGACGCAGACAGATTTATCAAGGCTCAGAAGCATATCCGCAAGGAAAATAACGAACGGAGTTTTGCCTGTGCCGCCTGTAGTAATGTTACCGACTGAGATGACCCGCGCGGTTGATTTATAAGAGCGCAGAATTTTAATATCGAAGAGAATGTTTCTTGCGATAATATAGGCGCCGTAAATCAGCGAGAACGGGTAGAGCAGAAGTCTGAGAATGCTCATAGCGTTCAGGTTATAAGTTCGGAAATTAATTGAGGAGCGGATTTTTCGACAATAATGTTATCGAAGTAATTTCTCAGCAGTATAAATTCCGCAGTCATAATGTTTCTGTACTTATCGTCATTGAACACGTTAAGAAACTCTTTGATCATATTGTTCTTCGTAAAATCTTTCTGAATGAATTCCTTAACTATTTCCTTTTCAAGAATTATATTGACAAGCGATACGAATTCGGTTTTTATCATCATTTTCGCAATGTAGTAATTCAGTCCTCCCGATTTATACACGGCGCAGAACGGTGTACCGAGAAGGGCGCATTCGAGAGTCGCGGTACCGAACTTAGTGATGACGAAATCGGAATCGTAAATGGTTTCATAATTAAGGCTGGAGTCCACGCGACGGATTTCGGGATGGAGTTCAAATTCGTCGAAGACGCTGCCGGGAATATTTTCGGAGCAGAGGAGATTCACTCGGCATCCGTATTTTTCAATCATTTCGGCGGCGGTAACCGCGAGAACGGGCAGGATTCTTTTAATCTCCTGCAATCTGCTTCCAGGCATAATTGTCACGACGGGCGACGGATTAATCTTTTTTTCTCTATTCTTCAGAAAGTCATCAACGGGAGCAATCAACGGATGGCCTACATAACGGGCATTAACATCTTCATTCTTCAAGAACTTTTCCTCGAAAGGAAAAATCACGAGGCACAAATCCACATATTTCCTCAACTGTTTAACCCGTCCCGGGTGCCACGCCCAGACCTGAGGGGTTATGTAATAAATAATTTTACCTTTATACTCCGAGCGGATTTCTTTAGCGAGTCTTAGATTGAACCCCGGGAAGTCGGTTAGAATCACGGCAGAGGGGTTTGTTCGAATTATATAGTTTCTTGTTTCAAAGAGTTTTTCGCGTATATGCTTGTAGTTGTTAGCAATTTCCTGAAAGCCGACGAAATTGACTTCGGAGTAGTTGAAAATGAGTTTGACGCCTTCGGATTCAAGTTTGGCGCCGCCTATGCCTTCGGCAGACAAGTCAGGTTTAAACGACTTAATACGATTAATAAGATTAGAAGCGTGCGAGTCGCCCGATGCTTCACCCGCAATAATGAAAACATCAGTACCAATCATAATTTTAAAATCTAATAGTAAATCCGCCGATGCCGCTAATAAAAGTAGTAGAACCGAAAGGATAAAAAATTGTGTTAATTTTGCTTTTCAGAGTAATGAAAAGAGAATTCGTTAGAACGAGTTCTCCGCCCACACCCGCATTGGCGCCCATGCGGAATTCAGTTTTGGATTCATAGTTTAAATCAGGCGTGACAGCAGAGCCCTGCATGAAAATGTACGGACCTACGCCCGCTTCAATAAAGAAACTTGAACGGTAGCATTTCGGTCTGAAATAGAATCGCGGACCTATGTTCGCTTCGAGGTATCCCGATGACGGACCGAGTGTATCTTTAAGCGAGAGTGCAATGTATCTAACTTCAGCATAAAGGGCAACTTCGGTGTTAATTCTATACGCGACATCCGCACCTACGATAGCGCTGTTGAAATAATTATCTGAAAGGTAGGTTCCGACGGGGACCATGAAACCGCCCTGCAGGGTCAACTGAACGAAATTTCTTGTTTTAAATCCTTTAAGTTCAGGATTACCGCTAATTAAAACGGGATTATTCTGAGCATACGAAGATACAGAGAATATAAAGACCATTAATATTAGCGAAAGCAATTTTTTCATTAAACAAATATAATTAAAAATAAAGTTTCGTAAAATATAAAAGAAATTCACAAAGAATTTTTTTAAATAGAAGAACTCACAGAGAAGGAATGTATTTTGAGATGTAATTGCGAAACAGATTTAATATTTTAAGGAGTGGAAAAGAACAGGACAATACTACACGTTGACATGGACGCATTTTTCGCATCATGCGAAGAGGCAGTGAATCCAAAATTAAGGGGAAAGCCATTAATTGTCGGCGGAACGCGGAAGGACGTAAGAAGCATAGTGAGTTGTCCGAATTATCTGGCGCGACAGAGGGGCATAAGGACAGCAATGCCTTTGACGCGGGCGATGCAACTCGCGCCGGACGGAAATTTCATACGCGGTACGAGGGGATTGTACGGACATTTTTCGAAGAAGGTGCGAGAAATATTTTCAAAATACACTCCGCTTATAGAACCGATGTCGATAGACGAAGCGTATCTTGACATTACGGACGTCCTTAGAGATTACGGCGGGGACGCATACAAACTTGCTTACAAACTAAAAGAAGAAATTAAGAGTTCGTTAAAAATTACCTGTTCAATAGGAATATCGACCAACAAGGTATGTTCAAAGATAGCGTCAAAGCAGAACAAGCCTGACGGTATAACGCACGTAAAACCGGGCAAGGAGACGGAATTTCTTGACGGGCTTTCCGTGGAGAGAATTCCCGGGGTAGGGAAAGCCACTTTGAAACTATTGAACAAGTACGGAATATACAAAATAAAGGACATAAGGAATTTCGATAAAACTTTTTTCGAAGAAGAGATAGGGATGCATTCGTCATACCTTATAAACGTCGCTAACGGAATAGACAGCAGGGAAGTTACATTGTATGAGGATTACGAACAGAAGTCGCTATCGAAGGAGAGCACTTTGAATTTTGACAGTGACGACCTTGTTTATTTAGAAAAGGAACTATACTACGTTCTTGAGAAAGCGTGTTCGAGAATGAGAAAGAAGGGATACAAATCGAACAACCTGACGGTGAAGGTGAAGTACGCGGATTTCACCGTTAACCAGAAAACGAAGACGACTGACAGGCATTCAAACGTCGAGATGGATTTTTACGACGACTCGATAAAATTATTCAGAACACTGATGAAGAAAGGGAAATCGATAAGGCTTGTCGGAGTCAGGTTCGGAGAACTGGTGTCGAATGACGAGAACATACAGGAAGACATATTCAGGGACGAAGAGAAACTGAACAGGCTGGTGCACAACATAGACAAGATACGCAAGAAGTACGATTACGACATATTAAAATTCGGAAAGACCTTCGATATATAAAATCAGTTCACGACAGTCTTGCCGGCTTTTTTCCAGGCAATAATGCCTCCCGAAAGATTAAGCGCCTCTCTGATTCCCGCATCGAGCATGATCTGCACGGCTTTCGCGCTTCTTCTGCCGCTCCTGCAATAAACGAGATACCTGCCGGATTTATCGAGAGAATTTACTTTATCGATAAAGTCAGAAGAATGCAGATTAATAAGCACGGCGGCATCGATGTGGCCTTCATCAAATTCCTCTGCTGTTCTCACGTCGATAATTGTATAGCCCTGATTTTTAAGTTCTTCAAATTTACGGACATCGACAGAATCAACCTGCGCAAAGCCGAACATTCCAAGATTAAACATCCAAAAAGAAAAAGTTAGGAAAAAAATTTTTACAGCCATAACGTACGGAGTTTAAGTT
>DATMXZ010000365.1:0-7426 GCA_035561235.1 Ignavibacteria bacterium | reverse complement strand
ACAATGAGTATTTCGAGATATTTCGATGAATTATTGTATTTAGTTATTTCGACTGAAAACGGATACGTCTTATCGAACCTGTTCATAAGACTGTTCATGAAGATTCCGAAGACCGCAAGATAGAGAACATTTAGCAGCACGTCATCCGCGGGCAGTCGAATAATCAGCAGCAGGGAAACGAGCACCAGCACGGGAAAAACAAAATACACATATATGAACTTAACGATTCCGTTCAGGAATTTTCTTCTTTCGACGGGAATTGATTCATAAATCCAGTTAACGCTGCCGTCTGTGTCAAGCGCCATTTTAGTGTTGGCATACAGCAGGCGTATGCACATTATAGTTGTAATCGTCACCGCGGGACTGAGAACGAGAAGACCGTTTTCCGTAAGCACATCGCTGTCATTCATTATAAGCATCGACGGTATTTCCGAGACAACGCCAATCAAAGAGGATATTACCGGAATAAGCAGCACAGGAAAGAAACGGAGTTTCATCGAAGTGTTGTTCGCAAAGAGGTTTTTTATCAGTCCATACGACGCTTTTTCCGAACTGTTCCGCAGAATAAAATTTTCAAAAGTACCGAAGTCGATATACAAACCGAGTTTCGAGAATACGGATTTCTTCCGGACATCGACGCTGCCAATAATCTCCGAAAGCGCGGTGTATTTATTCCTCAGATATAAGTAAGTAACAGCGAAGACCGCGGCGGTCAGGAGGAAGAAGCCGGTCAGATAAATCAGGCTACCTTCACCCGGCATCAGATAATATTGCGGAAAGTATTTTAAGAAACGGTAGTCCGCGATTGAGTTACCCGCCGACATCCTTTCCGTTATGCTGTTCATTGAAAAGACAAAAAGCACGAAAAGAATCTGAAAGGCATAAATGAGAATTTTATTTTTTCCTTTTCCGACATAGACCGCGAGGCTATTTGCGAGAAGCACGAGCGCCGTTACGAAATACGCGAAAAGAACAGTCGAAATAAAAACCTCCACGCAGTCCAGCGGATTTTTATCGTAAAAGTAAACGTAAACGGACGGGGGGAGTGACACAATCAGCGGGAAAACGGACAGATAAGCAAACGCCGATATAAATTTCGCAGAAAAAATATCCCGCTGATTCAGCGGCAAGGCGCTGAGGATTCCCGTGTGTTTACGGTCAAAAAACAGTTGCGAGTAATCCGAAATAATTATGAACGCGACAAAGAACAGATTGACTGTCATTGAAGCGAAGACGAAAGACTGCTTATCGAGCCTTAAGAAGTTATTGTTTGCTATCAGAGTATTCGCGAAAAGATACGTGACAATCAAGCCTGCGAGTCTTCCCAGACCCGCTTTATCCCTGCTCCGGAAATCGATTTTTAGGAATAATTTTGTTAGCAATATGCTGTTATTGTCCGACATTCTTCTTGTATTCTTCTACTGCTTTAAGATGTTCTTTGTAGGTAGATGTGAAAGTATGCCCGCCTTTTCCCGTTGCGACGAAGAACAAGTAGTCGTGCGAAGCGGGATTCATAGCCGATTCTATCGCCTTCAGTCCCGGATTATTAATCGGGCCCGGCGGAAGTCCGTAGTTCAAATATGTGTTATAGGGAGATTTCGTTTTCAGGTCGCTTTTCAGGAGGCGCTGTTTCGGACCGTTCGGGAGTATGTACTGAACAGTCGGATCAGCCTCGAGTCTCATTCTTTTATTAATCCTGTTAGCGTACACTCCCGCAATTACGGGCATTTCAGAATCTATCTGAGTTTCACCCTGTACGATTGAAGCGAGCGTGACGGCTTTCAGCATTTTTCCAGGATTGTCCTTAAAATCCTGATTCGCGTCGAGGACTTTTTCCACAAACTGGTTAAAGAGCACCCGGACGAGTTCTCTTTCGGAAATATCGACGGGAATTTTATAGGTTTCAGGCAGCAGAAACCCTTCAAGATTTTTCACTTTTTCTTCAAGACCGATGCTGTTAATGAGGGAATCGTTCGAACATTCCTTGATGAAAACATCGGAATCGAGATTAAGTTTTGCTTCAACCGATTTAGCAATCTGCTTTAGAGTCAAACCTTCGAGCACGGTGAATTTCACGGTGAAATTAAGCGTCGGGTCAGTTAGTATATTCAGCAGTTCAAGGTTATTCAAACCGGGTTCAAGTATATATGTTCTTGAAATAATTTTTGTATCCTTGTTCTGAAGTTTAGCGGCCAACTTGAAATAAAACGCGCTGCCGATAATCCCTTCTTTCTCGAGTTCGTCGGCAATCTGTGTAAACCTGCTGCCCGGTGATACTCTGAATTTAATTTCCTTCTCAAGGCTGTTGCCCGAGAAATATATTTTATACGACAAGGACAAGAGAACGACCGAAGAAACGAGCAAGGCACCAAACAACGACCTTAGCAGGTTTTCGACATTGAATTTCTTATCCTTTAAATCAAAGAGGGGCACCTCCGACAAACGTTTCAGCGTCGTTCTGAGGATATCAAGCAATATATAAAATTTCGCGTGTCTTATAATAGAATATTTTGCTGTAAATACAATAAAATATACAATTTGCGCAGTATTTTCAATTTTGAAAGTACTGAGAAGAAAAGGAAATTAAAAAGCGCTGAAGTTTTTTAATAGAACTTTAAAGTCTGATTATTGTTTTATGTTAGTAAACACTAACTTTCAAAATGGCAAGACTGAAAACGGAAGACAGACGAAAAAACATCATCGATGAGGCGGTAAAAATCATACACAAGCAGGGATTTGAAGCGCTGACAATAAGGGAACTGGCGTACAGAGTGAACGTAACAGAGCCGGCAATTTACAGGCATTTCGAAAACAAGGAAGATATTATTCTGTCCATAATGGACAGGATGAACGAGTTTGACGAGGAATTGAACAGGCACATAGAGAGCGTTAAGGGGAAGGAAAGAAAGATAGCGGAACTTATTAATTTTCATTTTCTTTTTTTCGAAAAAAATCCCGAAATAACATCAATAATTTTTTCGGAGGACATATTCAGAAACGGCAAATCGCTGCCCGATAAACTCCTGAGCATACTTACGCACAGAAGGGGAATAATTTGCAAGGTGCTGGAAGACGCAAAGAGGAGCAGGGAATATCAGGGTTTAAGTTCCTGCAATCTGGCGACGATAATACTTGGATTCATACGTCTTGTGGTTTTAAGGTGGCGGTTGTCGGGTTTCGCTTATTCTCTGGTTGAGTCAGGCAATTCGGAAGCAAAGACGCTGTTAAAACTGATATACAATTACAAATAATCACAAAAAAACAACAAAACAATAAAACAAATTTTATGGAGACAAAAAAACTCTGGATTATTTTCGCGGCAGTCGTGCTGCTGAGTTTCGCCGTACTGGGGTATTACGGGTACGATATATACATGAAAGCGCCTCCTATTCCCGAAAAAGTAATGTCGAAGAGCGGAGCGGTTTTTTTCACGGGTCAGGATATAAAGGACGGGCAGAACATATGGCAGTCAACGGGCGGGCAGGAACTCGGGACGGTCTGGGGGCACGGTTCGTATCTCGCGCCCGACTGGTCTGCCGACTGGCTTCACAGGGAAGCGATGTTTATACTGAACAAATGGTCCGCGGCCGAGCATAGCAAAAAGTATGACGAACTTGACGATGAAACGAAAGCGGTGTACAAAGTAAGGCTGCAGAAGGAATTACGGAAGAATACATACGATGAGAAGACGGGCACGCTGACAATATCACAGGTACGGGAGGAAGCAATAAAAGACAACTCTTTTTTTTATACGGGACTGTTCATGAGCGACCCGGCTCTTAAAAAACTTCGCGAAGCATATTCGATACCTGAGAACACAATAAAGGAAACGGACAGGATGAACAAGATGAACGCATTCTTTTTCTGGATATCCTGGTCGTGCGTCACGGAGAGACCCGGGGCGAGCATTTCGTACACTAACAATTGGCCTCCGGACGAGACTGTCGGGAACACGCCTGCGCCTTCTCTGATAATCTGGACGGGTTTCAGTGTCATAATGCTTATCGCGGGAATCGGGGTATTGGGTTATTATTACGCCAAGAACAGCAGTGACGAGCCGCTTGCCATAACGCTTCCGCAGAACGATCCGTTATCGGGTGTAATGCCTACTCCTTCGATGATAGCGACGAACAAGTACTTCTGGGTCGTATGCGGATTAATAGTGCTTCAGGTAATAATGGGAGTAGTAACCGCGCATTTCGGAGTTGAGGGAAACAGTTTTTACGGATTATCGCTTGACAACATAATGCCGTATTCGATATCAAGAACGTGGCACGTGCAACTCGCGATTTTCTGGATAGCGACATCGTGGCTCGCGACGGGATTGTACATAGCGCCCGCGGTATCGGGATACGAGCCGAAGTTTCAGAGATTCGGTGTGAATTTTCTATTTGCGGCTCTGCTTATAATAGTGGTAGGTTCTTTAATCGGTCAGTGGCTCGGAGTTATGCAGAAACTCGGACTTGTACAGAATTTCTGGTTCGGTCATCAGGGATATGAGTATGTAGATCTTGGCAGGTTCTGGCAGTTATTTCTTTTTATAGGTTTGGTCATATGGCTTGTACTGCTGTTGAGGGCGCTTATGCCGATACTTAAAAAGCCGGGAGAGCACAAAACACTTCTGACGATGTTCGTAATCGCATCAGTCGCGATAGCTGCATTTTACGGAGCCGGTCTGATGTGGGGGAGGCAGACGCATTTATCAATCGCAGAATACTGGCGCTGGTGGGTAGTACATCTCTGGGTAGAAGGTTTCTTTGAAGTATTCGCCACCGTAGTATCAGCGTTTCTGTTTTCGAGGATGGGATTACTGCGTGTAAAGACCGCGTCATACTCGGTATTATTTTCGACAATAATATTTCTGACGGGAGGTATTCTCGGAACATTCCATCATCTGTATTTCGCAGGCACATCACCCGCGATTATCGCGCTGGGCGCGACTTTCAGCGCGCTTGAAGTCGTTCCGCTGGTATTCATGGGATTCGAGGTATATCATAATCTTAAGATAAGCCGTTCAACAGAGTGGATAAAAGCGTATAAATGGCCAATATACTGTTTCATATCAGTAGCATTCTGGAATCTCGTGGGCGCGGGAATATTCGGATTTCTTATAAATCCGCCGATAGCGTTATACTACATGCAGGGGCTGAACACGACGCCCGTGCACGGACATACCGCCTTGTTCGGTGTTTACGGAATGCTTGGAATCGGGCTGATGCTTTTTGTCCTAAAAAGTTTAATGGCGAAGTACGTATGGAAGGACGGCGTTATAAAATTCGCATTCTGGTCGATTAACGTAGGTTTATTGCTCATGGTATTAATCAGCATACTGCCTGTCGGGCTTTTTCAGACATTCGCGAGCGTGAAATACGGGATGTGGTTCGCGCGCTCGGCAGAATTCATGCAGGACCCGATGCTGAACACGTTCAGGTGGCTCAGGGTAATCGGCGATACGATATTCGCTCTCGGCACGCTTGCGCTGGGATGGTTTGTAATCGGATTAAAGACGGGCTGGTCGCTGGACAAAACAAAAATGGATTTACAAAAATAATTATTAATAAATCAAAAGAGAAAATATGGAATACACGAAAAACAACACACTGTCCGAAATCGTAAGACAGGATTTCAGGGCATCAAGAGTATTTGAAAAGCACGGACTTGATTTCTGCTGCAACGGAAAGAGGGCGCTTGAAGCCGCTTGCGCGGAAAAGGGGCTTGACACTGAAACGATTCTGACGGAGTTAAAGGAAGAAATGAAAAGTGACAACGCACCCGATGAAAAATTCGAAGGAATGGAACTTGACGAACTTGTCAATCACATAGTAACGAGGCACCACGGTTATATAAAAGGAATTCTCCCGTTGTTGAACAAGTTTTCGGATAAAGTACTTAACGCGCACGGGAAAAATCATCCTGAACTAGCGAGGGTATCGGAATTATATCATCAGGTCGAGGCGGAACTCACGTCTCATATGTTCAAGGAAGAGAATATGCTGTTCCCGTTCATAGTAAGGATGTCCGAGATTAAAAAAAACGGCGGAAAACTCACGTCGATACCCTTTGGCAGCGTAAGGAATCCGATAAGCCAGATGGAAGCCGAGCACGACAACGCGGGCGGCGCGTTCCACGAGATGAGGGAAATCACAGACAACTTCAGAGTTCCCGGCGACGCTTGCAATACATTCAAATCGTATTACGAGGAACTGAACAATTTCGAAATGGACCTGCACAAGCACATACATCTTGAGAATAACATACTGCACCCGAAAGCGATAGAAACGGAAGAATATCTTCTAACATCAAATTAGTAACAGGCTCCGAAAGCATAATCACACGTCACGGAGCGAGAGTTCCGTGACGTTTTCTTATTGTTAGCAATAATGCTCAGTCAATTTGAAAGAAAAATGGATTGCGGTGAACGCAGCGGTGAAAAGCAATCTGATTTTATAAATTGAAGTTATACGAATGATGAGTTAAGTTAACGAATGCCGAATGAAAAAAACACAAACCTGAAGGCAGTCGTATTTCTCGCTCTCGGGATAGTATGCATCGGATTTTCTGCGATATTTGTTAAGGCAGCCGGTGTTCCGGGAATGGTGTCTGCGTTTTACCGTTCATTAATAGCGGGCGCGGTCGTCGTGCCGTGGTGGCTCATAAAAAGAAAGCCGATGCCGGGGAGGGAGGAATTGAAATGGATAATCACGGGCGGCGTGTTTTTCGCGATTGACTTAATATTCTGGAATGCCAGCCTGCTTCTGACAACCGCGGCTACTGCCACACTTCTTGCGAACAACGCTCCCATCTGGGTCGGGCTTGGAGCGATGCTGCTTTTCAAGGAGAAACTAACATACAAATACTGGGCAGGGCTTGTGATAGCATTGTTCGGGATGTCGGTGCTGCTCGGATTCGATTCAATAAGAGACCTGAACTTCAATACAGGAGACTTACTCGCTCTCACCGCGAGTTTGTTCTATGCCGTATATCTTCTCACTACGCAGAAAGCGAGAACGGGAACGGATACAATCTCATTCATGTCCGTTTCCACCATATCTACCGTGTTCGTGCTTCTTGCAATAAATATAATTTCCGGTTCCGCTCTAACAGGATTCTCGATGAAAACCTGGGCGGCTCTTTTCGGACTCGGTCTGATATCGCATCTCGGGGGATGGCTTCTTATAAATTACGCTTTGGGGCACATGAAGGCGTCGAGCGTATCGGTTTCTTTGTTATCACAAGCGGTGGTAACCGCGCTTCTGGCGATTCCGTTTCTTGGTGAGATACCCGCGATGCATCAAATTGCCGGAGGGATATTAATACTTTTAGGGATTTATTTTGTGAACAGGGGAGAAGGACACTAATTCAAAATTTAAAATTCAAAATGCAAAATTGCAATTTAAAATGTAAAATTGAAAAGAGCGGATTATTG
>DATMXZ010000364.1:0-4160 GCA_035561235.1 Ignavibacteria bacterium | reverse complement strand
TTTCTAACGGCGGCTTGAGTTCGAAATCGACGGGATGAAACGGTATCACGTTTATGTTGCTCGGAATCATCCTATGAAGTTTTGCCAGCCTCTTTACGTCGTTGTCCGTATCGTTCAATCCCTCGAAATAAATGTATTCGTATGTAACCTTGTTGCCCGTCTTTCTGTAAAAATACACGAGTTCATCATATATTTCGGGAAGAGTGTTTTTTTTCGAGACGGGTATGAGCGTCTCGCGGAAACCCCTGTCGGTGCTGTGGAGCGAGAGAGCGAGTTTTATGTTCCTTAAATTTGGATTCGCCGAGATATCGTCGGCGAACTTCTTAATCCTGCCCGCGAATCCGACCGTCGATACGGTGATTTTCCTCGATGATATCGCGAGCCCCTTTTTATCAGTCAGTATTTCGAGCGCGTCCATCAGCGGCGCGTAGTTAAGGAACGGCTCACCCATTCCCATAAATACAAGGTTTGTAGGGAATATGCCTGTTTCGGAAATTATTCCGTATATCTGCGAAACGATTTCGCCCGCCGTGAGATTTCTTAAAAGCCCCATCTTTCCCGTCGCGCAGAATTCGCAGCCGGCGTTGCATCCCGCCTGAGTCGAGACGCAGACGGTGTTCCTTCCTTCCTCTTTAATGAGGACGCTTTCAATCTTAACCTTTCTGCTTGCCGTATCGCCCGCGCCGAAAAGAAATTTTTCCGTCCTGTCCTTTGAAGTCGTCGTGAGGATTTTTTCGAGAGTTTCAATCTCGAAGAAACGCGAAAGATAGTCCGCGAGTTCTTTCGGAAGCCCTTTTACCCGGCCGATTTCCAGCGCGAGTTTCCCGTGCACTGACGCGAAAATCTGGTCCGCCCTGAAAGCGGGAATGTCGAGTTTTCCAATTTCTTCCTTTAAAGCCGAATGTTTAAGACCGCGTAAATTCAATTTCATACGTCAACAATATAAAAAGAAAAAAAACCGATTTATAGGCGAAAGGGGGACGCAGGAATCGAGAAGCAAGTATCAAGAATCAAGAATCAAGAATCAAGAAGCAAGAATCGAGAATCAAGAAGAAAGAATCAAGAATCAAGAACCGGGAACGCAAGAAGCAAGAATCAAGAACCGGGAATCCATAATACTGTATCATTCCCTGCGCCGGCAGACAACATTTTGCAAAATCAGTCTATAAGTTGTTTAAATTGAGGAAAAATGTAGTTATTTTAGAAAATTATATTCAATCGGAAAAGAAATTTCATACTACTATGGCAAAGGTTCTTGTAACAGGTGCAGGAGGTTTTATTGGTTCCGCTTTAACGGAATCGCTCGTAAGAAACGGTTATGACGTAAAAGCGTTTGTAAGATACAATTCCGCTAATAGCCGCGGCTGGCTTGAGAATTCAGAATTCAGAAATGAAATTGAAATTATCAGCGGCGACATAAGGGACTACGATTCCGTTTACAAGGCCATGTCGGGCTGCGGTTCCGTCTTTCACCTCGCCGCGCTGATTGGAATTCCTTATTCATACGTTTCTCCACTCGCTTACATTAAAACGAACATTGAAGGGACTTACAACGTGCTCGAGTCATCGAAGAATTTAAATCTCGAAAATATTATTATTACTTCCACGAGCGAAACGTACGGAACGGCGAAGTATGTTCCCATAAACGAGAACCATCCCTTACTCGGTCAGTCGCCGTATTCCGCGTCGAAAATCGCCGCTGACAATCTCGCGCTTAGTTACTACCTGTCATTCGGCACGCCCGTGAAAGTCGTCAGACCTTTCAATACCTACGGTCCGAGGCAGTCTGCAAGGGCGGTTATACCATCCGTTATCATTCAGGCGCTCAAAGGCGGGAAACTAAAAATCGGGAACACCGCGCCGACGAGGGATTTTACTTTTGTCGAAGATACCGTGTCCGGATTCATATCAATATTCACGTCCGGTAAACTTACGGGCGAGGTAACCAACATTGGCAGTAACTTCGAAATAAGCGTGCGTGACCTCATTGCGGAAATTTCATCCCTCTTGAATGTAGAATTAACCGCCGATACTGACAATCAGAGAATCCGTCCGGAAAAAAGCGAAGTCGAAAGATTGTGGTGCGACAACACGAAGATTATCGAAAATACGGACTGGAGACCGCGCGTCGGATTCAGGGAAGGTCTGAAAAAAACCATCGCCTGGCTGAAAGAAAACACAGGATTTTATAAAAGCGATATTTATAACGTATGAATAAAGCCGTCATTCTCGCAGGTGGTCTCGGCACGAGGCTGAAACCTTTCACCGACGCCATTCCGAAACCCCTTCTGCCGATAGGGGAAAAGTCGGTGCTCGAAATTCAGATAGGCAATCTTGCCAAATCCGGCTTCAGCAAAATTTACATCGCGACAAACTATAAAGCCGACTATGTCGAGGCTTTCATAGGCGACGGGAAAAAACAGGGAGTCAGTATTAAGTTCAGCAGGGAAGAAAAACCTCTCGGAACGTGCGGTCCGCTTTCGCTCCTCAAAGAAGAACTCGACGAGCCGTTCATACTAATGAACGGAGATATTATATCGAACATCGACTTCCGGAGACTTTTCGATTTCGCAATGACAGTGGATTCTCCGCTGACCGTGGTAACCAAGGAAATCAGGACGCCTTTTAATTTCGGAAGCGTTAAGGCTGAAGGGAACTTCATCTCGGACGTCCGTGAGAAACCCGACCTCGTGCTTGAAATCGTCGCGGGCATTTATATTTTGAAACCGGAGATTTTCAAGTATATCCCGTATAACGAATATTTCGGCATCGACAGCCTACTGAAAAAACTTATCGGTCTGAAAGTGCCCGTTGCAAGGTATCTGATGAATGAATTCTGGCTCGACATAGGAAGAATTGATGATTTCAAGGACGCGCAGGACGCATATAAAAAGCATTTCGACGCGCCTGATGATTAATTCCTTATAAAAGTTTTTCGTAAGCCGCAAAACAAAAAATTATTGAAACTAAAAAATAAGAATACTGATTTCATACCTCTGTCCGTTCCCTGTTTTCAAGGTAACGAATGGAAATACGTCAAAGACTGTCTCGATACGGGCTGGGTCTCTTCGGCGGGAAAATACGTGAATAAATTCGAAAAAAAAGTTTGCGATTTCACCGGCTCGAAATATTCTACCGCCTGCGTAAACGGAACCTCCGCGATACACGTTTCGCTTCGCATTCTCGGCGTTGCTCCGGGCGACGAGGTAATCGTTCCCGCGCTGACATTCATCGCACCCGTTAATGCCGTCAGATATCTTTACGCGGAACCAGTGTTTATGGACTGCGACGATTATTACAACATTGACGCGGAGAAGACGGCTGAATTCATAAACAAACATACATCCGTCAGGAACGGTTTTACTTACAATAAGATTACGGGAAGAATAATAAAAGCAATTATTCCCGTTCACGTGTTCGGGAACGCGGCTTATCTTGACGAACTCGTTTCTCTCTGCAGGAAAAGAAACATAAAAATCCTCGAGGACGCGACTGAATCCCTCGGCACGCGGTACATCCGCGGAAAGTTTAAAGGCAGGCACGCCGGAACCGCGGGGGATATCGGCTGCCTTTCCTTCAACGGGAATAAGATTATTACTACGGGCGGCGGCGGTATGATTCTGACGGGAAAAAAGTCTCATGCCGAAAAAGCCGCTTACCTTACGACTCAGGCGAAGGATGATACCGTGAATTTTGTCCATAACGAAACGGGATATAATTACAGACTGACGAACATTCAATCGGCGATGGGTATCGCGCAGATGGAAACGCTCTCTGATTTTATTAAAGCGAAAAGAAGGAATTACGCCTATTTGAAAAATGGTCTGAAAAATTCCGAATATTTCTCTCTTGCGGAACCGCCTGATTACTGCGAAAGCAATCACTGGCTTAACGTTTTGCGTTTTAATGACCGTGCGGTATCGCGGAAAAAACTCGCGGACTATCTTCTGAAGCCCGGTATTGAAACACGGCCCGTGTGGCGTCTGAATAACCTTCAGAAACCTTATGCGGACTGTTACGCTTACAGGATTACAAAAGCGGAGGAACTCGTGAAATCGTCTTTATGCATTCCGTCATCCGTGAATCTCAGCAGGGAATCCCTCGACAGGATAATCCGCGCTTTATTAAATTTCAGTATATGAAAAAGGAAAAAATTATAA
>DATMXZ010000363.1:0-3398 GCA_035561235.1 Ignavibacteria bacterium | reverse complement strand
ATTGAATATAATTACAACTTCCGTTTTACAGCCACGGATTTTCCCGAAACGATGCCGGACAGCAGGATTGTTCAACTGTCAGGATTCATTTCCAGAATAGAAGGACCATACCTCCTACGGTTATGAACGCGCCGATTATGGAACGCCAGGAGAGTTTTTCTTTATACAGGTATTTCGATATCACGAGTTGTATAAGGGGAATTGATGCCATTATCATCGAGGCTATCGCGACTTTAGTCTTAGTTACGGCTACGAACATAAGCGCCATTCCCACGTAGGCACTCAATACTGTCGCCGCCGAGACATTGTAAAACGCCTTTCTGTCGTAGTTGAAAATTTTTTTCGGATTAAAAGTTTTAACTTTCATAAGAAAATACGGAAAAAGAATTATTACTGCGGGAAATATTCTCACGGCGGTTGCTGTCATGCTGTTCACTTCGCTTTCCTCATTCGCGAACTTCAGAAGTATCAGACCGCTTGCCTGCCCGAGGGTGTAAAGAAACGCGAGCGCCACTCCCTTTTTAACGTGTCCGGGTTTCGGATGCTCTTCCTCGTGAGAACTGCCTGATGAAACGACTAAAAGTATTCCGCTTAAAGAAATCACCATTCCAAGTATACTAAGAAACGGGAGCCTCTCTCCGAGAAAAATAAAAGCGAGCAAAGCGGATACTCCCGGGGAGAAGGATGTAATCAAAACGCTAACGCGTGTCGTCAGGTATTCAAGCGACTTGAAGAAAAATGAATCACCAAGCACGAGACCCGCGACACCGCTCGCCATAAGCATAACAATCTGATACGCCGACAGGTCAACAGGCAATGAAAACAAAGGGATTGTAATGCAGAAGAGCACGAGAGAAAACAGCAGTCTCGTGAAGTTAACAGTCACCGAACCGACCTTAAGGGTCGCGGCGGCGAAAAAATACGAACTCAACGCCCAGAGGAACGCCGTCAGTAAAGCCGATATTTCACCGATATACATCATAAATAGAACATTTTGCAATTAAAAAGAGTCCCCTCATAAAGGGGACTCCATTATCCTTTTATTGCTTATTTCAATCTGAATAATATTTAATCATATCCACTATCGCTTTTTTGCACACGGGGCAGAAGTTATCGTATGAAATAGTTTTCATCGTACAATCCTGCATCGGCCTGTAAACGCCTTTAGCCACGTAGCCACCTCCTTCAAAAACTCCGAGAGTGCCTTTATACTCAGGAGTTGAAGGCGTTGGTATCGGTGTATTCTTGTCCAACATTCCCTTCCATTTCCTGTCAAAATCCACCAGCGTGGTCAGGTTTGCTTCGTACGGCTCAATGTTCGTCTTGTAATACTCTTCAACCGAAACTTCCGAAGTGTAATACTCGTCGCCGAGGGCGCAGAAGTGATGACCGAATTCGTGAACTATAAGATATGCACCGTTACTGTTTTCGTTCGGGAACGAAGTGTAATAATTATAAATCGCTCCTCCGCCATACTTTGAGGAATTAGAGATAATACATATGTTATCGTAAGGAGCCAAGCCTGCGAGGTCGCGCACGGTTTTGATATCCAGAGTCATTAAATATCTATCAACGTCCGTAGCGAAATACGACATTCCGAGTATGTTGTTCTTCCACGTGCCTGTTCCGGGATTGTCGACACCCGATTCCATCGAAGGCGATTGCACCGCCCAGATGTTAATCTTGTCTTTATTCTCTTTGAAAGGCGAGCAGCCGAATATATAATCAGCGTACGTCTTCACATCCTTGAGAAATTTATCCATTTCCGCGGAAGTGTACCCGTCGGGCAGGAAAACTATATCTACGCTTTTCATCGGCTCTCCGTTATCAACGACCTTAGTAACGGGATAATCAAGAGGCTTTTCCTTTCGCACGAACTTATCGTTAGGATCGGCAATCATTTCGAACTGCTTGACGTAACTGCCGTCGCGGAGTCTTCCGTGAAGTTCAACGCGCACCTTGCTTTTCGGATAAGGAAATATCACGGCCTCATAGAAACTTCTTGAGATTACCCTTGCCTCTTCAGTCGTTTCCCATTCGTCGTAAAGGGAATTGTATCCTCTCGAATAAATTAGTTTATCCGATGCGGCATCATAGACGTAGTACCTGTAATGCCCGTACTCGAATTTGTCTATAAGGCTGTTCTTGTTTCCCGACCAGTACGGCTCCTGTTTCAACTGCTCGAAATAAATCGAACAACCCTTGTCGTTGCCTGCGCGGATATAATCCAGCCTCATTGTTTTATCGGTAAAATAGTCGTCGAATTTTACCTGCGCGGCAAGCGTCCCGGCCGCCATCAAGAGCAGAATTAATAATGTTATTCTCATATTATTTTTTATTTAGTTCGTTTAAATATTTTCCGAGTTCCTTTTCGAGTTTATAATCTAACAGTACCGCTTTTTCCCAGTTCTCTTTCGCCTTTTCGAAATCTTTAACCGCGTAATAATAATGTCCGAGGTTTCTGAACAAATAAGCGTTAACTGGGTTTAATTTCAACGAAGTATCGAAATCGGATTTTGCTTTTTCCGTTTCTCCTGAGAGAAGATAGGCATATCCCCTGTTATTGTACGCAAAGGCGTAATCTTTGTTCAGTTTTATCGCCATAGAAAAATCTTCCACGGCTTCCGTGTAATTCCCGTTGTCGAGATGAACATTACCCCTGTTGTTGTACGCTTCAAACAGTTCGGGATTGTACTTAATCGCATAGTTATAGTACAGCAACGCCTTTTCATTGCTCTTCCTTGACCTGTGTATGTTCCCAATCGCGAGGTACGCCTCTGCGTAATCGCTTTTCAGTTCGACTGCTTTCTCATAGTTCATAAGCGCTTCGTCGTTTCTTGCCGTCTTTCTCAGAATATTGCCTGAAAGGTAGTACGATTCCGCGTCAGCGCCGTCCATATCGATGCATTTTCTGTAATCTGCAAGAGCGTCATTGTAAAGTCTCATTTCCGTGTATGCGGCTGCCCTGCTGAAATATCCTTCCCTCGAATCAGGTTTCAATTGAATTGCAGCGGTGAAATCAATTACACAGAGTTCCGGTTTCTTAAGTTCGGTAAAGACCTGACCGCGCATTATGTACGAATCGAAGTCGCGGGGGTTTAGCAATATTGATTTCGAAAAATCCGCGAGCGCGTTCTCAGGCCTGTTCGTTTTGAAGAATAGGAGTCCCCTGTTGTAATACGCATCCTGAAAATTCGTGTCGAGTTCTATTGCTTTTGTAAAATCTATTATCGCTCCTTTCAGGTTGTGTTTTTCCGCTTTCCGGACTCCGCGCTCATAATAATCGCGCGCTTCCTGAGACTGCGAATCCCCGACTGAAAGCAAAATGAAAATCAAAACAGGAATTAAAAAAAGCCGCATAATAATTTTCTAGAAAATAGAAAATTTATTCAGGGATA
>DATMXZ010000362.1:0-3491 GCA_035561235.1 Ignavibacteria bacterium | reverse complement strand
TATATCAAATATAAAAAAACTTACTTTTCGTCGTAGAAGTCACCGAGTTTAATTCTTGCATTAATCATCGCCGTAACAAGACCGAACGCTGAATTCGGAGATTTCGTTAGCCTTATGGAAGGTCCGAGCGCGAATGAACTTAAGCCGAAAGACTCCGCTATATTCGATACGTATGCTTCCCAAAGAAACTGCCAGTTTCTGTCCGCGTTCCCGAACATGTAATCCATGCGAACGTCGAACACCGATCCTGCAACCCTGATTTCCCTTGCTGTATAACCAGCGTGGAAGTTGCCAAAATACTTAGCAATATAAATCTTCGCCCTTGTCGAACCGAAAGTTCTTATCGGATAACGGAATTCGAAATTGAAGAAACTGCCGCGCGGAATGATAAGGTTCGGCATGTACCTTCCGTTTTTGAGTGTATCGTAATTATTCCTGACCTTAAGCGGGGGGTCATAATCGCCGCTGTCAATCACGGAGAAGAATCCGACTTCGAAGAAGTTACCGAACGGAAGCACGTAACTCGCCTGAATACCGAGTTTCGGCGAGAAAATATTATTGTAATTTCCGAACGTGCTTTCCTTTTCGCCTGAAGTCGCGCCCGCATCACGTTTTCTGACGAGTTCCTTGATTCTTGTCGTCACGCCGATTTTCGCGCCGAGAAGATGGAAGTTCGCGCCAACGAGGTCCGTTTCAAAAGGACCGGAATACGGTGTTCCGAGTTGGAACGAAAAACCGAAACTCTTCTTGAGCGGAATACCGAGAGGCTCGCCGCCGAAGAAATTCAGATACGGGTTAATGTATGCTGTCGTGCTTAGAATTTCTTTCTCTTTCTTGGGAGGCGCTATCACTTCTTTAATCTTAACCTTCTTCAAAGCGTCAACAAACACAGAAATGTAATTGTATCTTTTCTGCGCGAGATTAATCTTATTCGGAGCTGACCAGTTAAGAAGTTTTTGTTGAACCTCTTTTGTTATGTTGTTCCAGGGCACCTGAATTTTTGTCGGATCCGTTTCTTCACCGATTACAACATAATGATTGTTCGGGTCCGCGTCAGAAACGTTTACGATAAGCGTAAATGAGGACAGTTTAGGGTCCACCGCCATTTCGTCCTGTATTTTTACGTAAACGCTGTCGTCGTCCGTATTCGCATTAATCTTGAAATACCTGAACGTCTTTGGATCGTCTTCTCTCACTTCCTGTGAGTAGGTGTTTTTTACGTTGAAGCAAACAGCAATTATCAAGAACGTAAAAAATGCAAAAGCAGAAGTTTTTAGAATATTCATACTAATTATTTTAATAAAAAAATTATCTTTTTACCAATCGCCGAACGTGTATTGCCCCTGTCTGGAAACACTGTGCGGCGCTATTTTATCCTTGACCGTTACGGTGAAGGATGCTCTGAAAGGCGCCGAACCGTTCTCGGTCATCCTTTCAAACTGTTCCTTGGAAGCAGCATATTTGAGGACGAGGTCATATACGCCGTTTCCTTTTGTTTCAACCTTTACCGGACCGACTATGTTTACGTCGAGTTGTCCGACGAAATCATCCTCGATAGATATTCTGTATCCGACTACGCTCTGAAGTTCTCTTAACGAAGCGTCCGGACCGCCTGACTTGAGCGGCTGAATATTTATTTTTGGTTTCTGATTTTCTCTCGTGCTAACTGTCTTGCTCTGGTTTCCCTGTTTATATGTTACTGTCTTCTGACCGCCCATAGTGAACGACCTCGAACCGCCTGCCGGTATCGATGCAATCTGGCCTCCGTCGTCGCCGTAAATTTCAAGCGGCATATTTCCCCTGTTCGTAATTGAGTTTGTCGTATACTGAACGAGCGGAGCCGCTACTAAAGGTGTCACGTCGATGTTCTCCATCTTAACGTCTTCCTTTAATTCTTCTTTCAGTTTCTCCTGTTCCTGCTTGGTCAGCCTTTCAAACTCCGACTGCGATACGACCATCTGTCCTGTCTGAAGAGAAATCATATTAGGTGAAATCTGCGGCGGAATGAAGTTCTTTAAATCCGCGATGTTTCTTAGCGAATCAAGTTCGATTTTCGGAACCAGTCCGAGTGCCAGCATCGAATCAATGTATTTTTTCAGTGAGTCGGCGTAAGTTTTCTTCACCGCTTCTTCCTCTGTTAATACTCTCTGAAGGTTTATATCGGCGCCTTTCATGGTCAGTACGACAAGAACAAAGATATATAATACCTGATATATTATGAATTTAACGTCTCTATTGGATTTACTCATCGCTTTAAAATTAAAGTTTAAGTTTTACTGACGTTTTCCTGTCAGATAAACTAAATTTTCGAGACTCTTCAGTGCATTCGAGTCTTTCATGTGACCGACTGTTTCACTTAACATCGCCGCCGTCTTCTGTAATTCAAGCAGCGAAGACTGATCGGGAAGTTTAACTTCGCCGATTGCGCTCGACAGACCTTTCATAACTTCAAAGTTGTTCTTCATGATTTCCGAATATTCCGCCGTTTTCTTTATTATAGCGGCGACGTTGTTCACGTTGTTTATAACTTCGTTCATCTGGTTCGCGACCGACGCGTCGGTGAGTTTAATCTTGCTGAAATCCTCGACCATCGCCTTGAACGTGCCAAGGTTCTTCGCGTGTTCATCGTTTACCTCTTTAGCCATCTTCAGATACTTGAATATGACTTCCGCGTCTTCTTTCGACAATTGCTTCGTGCTGCCTGCACCGGACACGCCAACGAGAAGTTGTTCGTTAGTCGAACGGATGCTCTCGAGAAGCCTGTTCTGCAGTTGATATTGATTGTAGAAATTGTATTCTTCCTCGATGTTTCCTACTTCCTCGGTAATCGCTTGATACTGCAGCCCCTGCGTTTCAAATACGGTTCCGAACAACTTGCCGATAGCAAGAATCACGATAGACTTGATTTCAAACGGTACCGAAAATCCCAGAAATATCTTTTCACCCAACTGCGTTGAGAGAAGCAGTATGGCGGCACCCAACAACGGCATGGCAGTCGAAATGGAATCCACGAGCCCGCTGTAATTATCTACGATTCTCGTGATAATCTCTCCGGACGGTCCTTTAAGCGCTATCTGCTTTTTAAGACTGTGGTTGCTCGCCCAAGCAAATATCAGAAATAATATATAGGCCACAAACGGCAGCCACCAGAACTGCATCGGAACAACTTTCTGGGTTATATCGTATTGGAACAATGATTTTGCAAGGTCAGCGGAAATATTGCCGAGAACGGGGACATAAGACACGTCGACAAATAAAGATATAATCAGCAGTATTAAAGACGGAATCAGCGCCCTGATAACGTCCTTCGTTCCTGCCTTGCTGATTCTGTTCAGGTTCTTTTCAACGAGGTATTTTCTTATTTCGACAATTTCCGAGAAGCCTTCTTTGAGTTGACTGATTTTTGATTCAATCCTGTTTGCTTTCGGGTCAAAATTCCCGGCGGGAATTTTTGATTCTTGTGTAGAATTGTTGTCTGCCATGTTAAAAAC
>DATMXZ010000361.1:0-9712 GCA_035561235.1 Ignavibacteria bacterium | reverse complement strand
GCCTCAAATTGAACTTTTGAGGCACGAGCCAATACAGAATCAATGCTGAAGATAAAACTATAAAAAATTTTGTACTGGTTATCAAGTCTGTTTATTGATTATTCATTTACCGGAAAAATGTCCGAAATAGTTAAATGTTCCTTTTAAACCTTTTTGAAAATTAATCTTCGGATTATAACCGATTGTTGAAATTGCCTTTTCTATCCTCGCGTACGAATGCTTAACCTCGCCTTTCCTCTTCTCTACGTAAACCGGCTCTATTTCCGTTCCCGCGATTCTGTTTATGCTTTCAACTAGATTATTCAGGGTTATTTGTTCGTTGCACGCGCAGTTCAACGTTGTTGACTTTGATTCTAATGGCTTCGTTGAAGCAAGTACATTCGCCTCAATCACATTCGTCACATAAGTGAAGTCGCGGGATTGCGTCCCGTCGCCGTATATTACAGGACGTTCGCCGTTCATTATCGCCTTAATGAATTTCGGTATCACCGCCGAGTATTGTGAGTTCGGATCCTGTCGGGGCCCGAACACGTTAAAGTACCTCAGGCATACAGTTTCGATGCCGTAAAGATTCGAGAATACCCTGCAGTAATTTTCTCCCGCGAGTTTCGATACCGCGTAAGGCGATAGGGGAGAGGGCGTCATCCCTTCGTGCTTGGGGAGTTCCGGGTTGTCGCCGTAAACCGATGATGATGACGCGAATACAAATCTCTTTACTCCTTCCTTTACAGCCGCGTCAAGCATGTTCAGTGTACCGCCTATGTTGACTTCGTTCGTGGTTATCGGGTCTTTGATTGAACGGGGCACGGAAGGCAGCGCCGCCTGATGAAGTATTACATCAACTCCTTTTACGGCTGCCTGTACGATATGATAAGAACGGACATCGCCTTCAAACAATTCAATGTCCTTTCCGAATTCACTGAGGTTCTCCCTTTTCCCTGTCGAAAAATTGTCAAGGACGCGGACTTCTTCCCCGCGTTTTATCAATTCCTCTGCAATGTTCGAGCCTATAAACCCGGCTCCGCCTGTTACTAAGTATTTCAATTTGTGTGGATTAAGTTTCTGAAAATTTATTTTTTGAATTCCGTCCCGCCGTTCACCCTCTCCTCTTTTCCGCGACCATTATAATGCTCCCGCCGAAGGGAAGCCTGACGCCGGCGCCGATTAAGAAAGTGTCTATAGAAAGCGCCGCCGTGAAAATACAGTTCAATATCGGATTCAGGTCCAATTCCTGAAATGTTTCTTCGCTGTTGACCGTCCATTCAGGTTTTTTCCCTTTGATGAGTCTCGATAATAACATTAGAGGAAATAGGGAAAATACGAATGAACTGCTGTACAACACCGTGAAACCTGCGTTGATTAGTTTCGTACGGAGTTCCTTTGACGAATACCTCCGCTTGTGACAGGCAACGTCGTCCAGATAACTCCACATGAACTTGTACTGCGGTACGCTGATGAAAAACAAACCGCCGTCTTTGAGCGAGCCGTGTATGCTCTTTATCGCGGCTTCGTCTTTTTCGATGTGCTCGAGAACGTCGAACGCGCCTATGCATTCGAACTCGTCTCTGTACGGCATTTCCGTCGCGTCGAGTTGAACGAACTCAACTTCAGGAAGGCGCTTCTTCGCGTATTTAAGCCCTTCAAGGTAAATCTCAGCCCCGTACAATTCCAGCCGTTCGAATTCTTCAAGACCTTTGAGGACATATCCGGTCCCGCATCCAATCTCTAAAAATTTTCCGCCTCTTTCCTTCCCGAAATATTTCCCTGCAAGACGCTTTATTATTTTGTTTCTTGTCCTGAACCAGAAGTTTTTTTCTTCGAGCGAATAAAGTTTCTCGAATGACGATGCGTCGAAATCATTGTTCCCCCTCGCCAGTGAGGGCGCGTAGCATCTGACGCCGTCGATTATCTCGTATTTATCGTCCGTGGATGAATCCATTTGATTAAGATGCGGAGAAATGATATGAAATTTTTTATTGTTTCTTCAGGGTCAGTTTTATTAAATCGGTATTGCCGTAAGTTCTACTGTTTATCTTAAGAAGAGTGTCTATCGTGTGCGTATTATTGCGGACTATCGAATCGACAAGTTGCCTTTTCTCCGACTTGTCAATTTCATATGTAATTAAATAAAAGTCATCGGTTCGTATTTGCGCGGGATCTCTGTAGTAATAACCCCATTCCCGGATTTCTTTTGCAGGGTCTATGAACCAAAAAGCGGGACCGGAAATTATCTTCGCCCCGTTCGGTATCAGTGAAACTATTTCTTTGTTCTTCCTGCCGATTGAAGGGTCGAACGATTTATACGTCAGAACTGAATAAGCAGCAATGTTTAGGATGACAGTCAGCGCTATAAAAACCACCACGGAATTATAAATGTATTTGTTCGACTTGATGCTGCCGAGCATTAGAGGCAAGGCTATTGTAGAGAATATGAAAAAGTACACGAATGTGTTTGAAAACATGCTGGACGATAAAGTAACATAGGCGGTTATTATTGTCAGAAAACCAAGAAGAGTAAGGTAAAACACGTTTCTGTTTCGTCTCGCGAAGAAAAGACCTGCCGTTAACATAAAAATATGCGGCAGGAAAGTTACGATCCTGTTCGAAAGCACGTAATAATCGATTGTAATCTTTATTTTTTCGATTAGACGCGCGGTGAACGAGTCGGATGAACTTCTGTCGGACACGATTAATAGGCTCTCGCCGAACGATATGCCGTTGCTGACGGATATCAGAAACACGACAAACAACAATGAAAGTACATACCCGATTACCAGTAATGCGGGGTGATATATTTTCACGTAGCGCCTTTCCTTTATTATGAAAAAAAGTATGATGATGCCCGCAGCGGTAATAATCAGTGAACCGAACGGATGGCTGTTTGTTATCGCGAATGTAAGCAGCAGTATTATAAATAAGTATTTCGTACTATATCCGTTTCTTATGTAATAATAAAGCGACAGCAGAAGAAGTAGGCATAGAGTAATTGTGAGTGCTTCTGGCCTGGCGAACTTGAACACTGACAAATAATTATTTGATAGTATGAAAAATGACAACGACAGAAGCACATTAAATTCGCTTGCTTCAAGTATCTTAAACATCTTCCGTAATATGAAAATTGAAATTATGCCGAGAATTACGGATGACAGCCTTGCCGTAAAAAGCGATGTGCCAAGTATTAAAAAGAACGACGAAAGGTATAAAGTGTAAGTGATTAGTCCGTTTCCGCCGTAGCCTATGTTGGTATTAATGAAAGAATGCCCGTGTATGAAATTGTATGCCGGATTTGAGTAAAAAGATTCGTCTGTCAGCGCGGGCCTCGAATTATTGAGAAACGGTAATTCAAGTATCAGGAATAAAATCAGCGGAATCATTACCGGATAATGTTTGCGGACGAATGGCTTCAACCTGCTCACGATATGTGCTCTCTATTTTGTTTGTAAAAAAAATCTTTGACCGCCGTGCATACTCTATCCTGTTCTCTGCCGGTCATGCCGTAATAAAACGGCAGACGAACGAGGCAGTCCGAATATGTTTCGCTGTGTTGAAGCCTGCTTCCTTCGTATTTATTCCTGAAATAAGGAGACTTATGTAGCGATTGGTAATGAAACACGGCGTTTATTTCTTCTGTTTTAAGATAATCGATTAAACTGTTCCTTTCCTCTGCATTGCCGCAAACGAGGTAGAACAAATGCCCGTTGTTCGTCGAATATGGAGGCAGACAGGGCAATTTAATTTTTTTATCCTCCTCAAGTTTGCTGAGACTGTCGTAATATGTCTGCCAGATCCTTTTTCTTTTTTCCTGAATCGCGTCAAGTTTCTCTAATTGCGCGTAAAGAAAAGCAGCGGTAATTTCCGAAGGCAGGAATGAAGAGCCGATATCCACCCAGCCGTACTTGTCGACTTCGCCGCGCCAGAACGCGGCGCGGTTAGTGCCTTTTTCCCAGACAATTTCCGCTCTTTGACGAAATCTTTCGTCATTAATAATCAGCATCCCGCCTTCACCCGAAATTATGTTCTTTGTTTCGTGGAACGAAACAGCCGCGAGATGTCCTATCGAACCCAGAGGCTCGCGGTTGTGAAACGAATCGATTGCCTGCGCCGCGTCTTCGACAACGAACAAACCGTGCTCACGGGCAATACGCGTTATCTTATCCATGTTGCAAGCGATTCCGGCGTAATGTACGACTACGATTGCCTTCGTTCTTTCAGTTATAAGTTCTTCAATCTTATTCCCGTCTATGTTCGGATTTTCTCCCGAACTGTCCGCGAATACGATTTCTGCGCCGCGTAGTACGAACGCGTTCGCTGATGAGACGAATGTGTAAGAGGGGATTATTACCTCATCGCCGGGTTTAATATCAAGAAGAATCGCGCACATTTCTAGCGCGTCGGTGCAACTGTTCGTCAGTAGGCATTTTTTAAAACCGTACCTTTGCTCGAAAAATTCCTGGCATTTCCTCGTGAATTCTCCGTTGCCGGATATCTTAAGCGTCTTTACCGCCTCGCGTATGTATCGGGTCTCTTTGCCCGTCAGGTGCGGTTTGTTGAATGGTATCGAGGCCATTGTCCTTTATTCGTTGTTTGAAGCGAGATAATCAATCATGTTTTTCACAATCCCGAGTTTACGAGCCTCGAGGTCCTCATCTGAAATCGTGACGTTAAATTCCTCTTCGACGATAGTAAGATATTTCATGAATTCCATCGAGTCGAGAATGTCATCGCCGATTAACGCGGTTTCTTCCGTAACATCCGCTTTCACGGAAAGTTTTTCCCGCAATATCCGATTGATTGTTTCGAAAATAATCTCTCTTGTCATGCTGTATTAAAAATATTTGTATAAAACGGTCCCCCAGGATAAACCCACGCCGAAACCGCAGAAAACGAGATAGTCGCCTTTCGTCAATGCTCCCTTATCAAGCAGGTTCTTATATGCAATCGGAATTGTCGATGAAACTGTATTCCCGTATTTTTCCATGTCGATAACGAACTGGCTTTCAGTAACACCCATTTTGTCCCGTATTTCCTGAAGCATGAATTTGTTTGCCTGATGCGGTATGTAGAATTTTATATTTTCCTTTCTCAGCCCGGCTTTAGAAACAATATCTCCTATCGACTGTGGTACAACCGTGGTTGAGAACTTAAATATCTCTCTTCCCTTCATGCTAAGGAAACGCGGCTTATTATCATCCCGGCTGACGCCTGAATTATATGCTATCAAACTGCTTGAACTCTTGCCGTCCGAACACAGTGAATAATCAATTACCCCGTAATCATCATCGCAGGCGGATAACAAAACCGCGCTCGCCGCGTCGCCAAAGAGTGCAGCGGTGTTTTTTTCGTCGTAATCGATAATTTTCGAATATTCCTCGGCAGTTATCAGCAGTGCATTCCTTGCTTCACCCAATCTTATGAAATTTCCCGCGATAGGAAGTCCGTAAACAAAACCCGAACATCCAAGGTTGATATCAAAGCAGGCGCATTCTTTTTTTAAACCGAGTCTGCTGTGAAGTAATGTGGAAACCATCGGCAGTTTGTAATCCGGATTTTGCGTGCATACTACGAGCATGTCGATATCGTCCTTATCGATTCCGCTGTTTTCCAACAATTTTATCGTTGCCTTATATGCGAGTTCTGATGTCGGTTCATCCGGACCCGCTATGTGTCTCTCGATTATGCCCACCCTTGATTCGATGAACTCGCTGCTGATGTCCCATTTCTTTGATAGCATGTCATTATCAAGAACATTCGGCGGCAGATAATATTCAATGTGTTTTATATAATAGTTCATATGCTTAATCCCTTTCTAATACCGCTATTCCGAATCCCGTTTTGCCGAACCCGTTTCCGTTGTACAGCAGATATCGCTCTCCTTTGTAATCAAATATGTACGGATAGCAAATCATTTCACTGTCCCATCCTGATTCCGAGACGCCTATACCGGCTTCCTCATCCTTTCTCAGCCATTTTAAACCGTCCTTTGATTCCGCGTAACCTATCCTGTAGAATTTTCCACGGTATGAATACCACATTTTATAAATTCCGTTTTCTTTCAGCACGAAAGGTCTTGAAAAAGCGTACTCTGAACGCGAGACCGGTTCCACCGCGGCTCTGCCGTTTCTTAACCAGTTAATCCCGTCTCTTGATTCGGCATATTTTATTATGTGATGCATGTCTTTATGTTGCTTGCCCCACCTGAGGTTCGAGCCGTACCACATTCTGAATCTGCTTCTTTCCTTGATAACAAAAGGATACGATAATGTGAAAGGGTCGATTTCATTCCTGTCCATCACAGGAGCATCTGAATACTTTTTGAATATTTTCTTATCCGTATCGTAAATGGCTAGCCCGATGCTGTTACGCCAGGGAACCGTAACTCCTAAGTTCCAGCCCATGTAATAAAGAAATTTATTGCCGCCAAAATTCAGAATGCAGGACAACGTGACTCCGCTGTCGTCGAATAAACCCCTGTTTCCGTACGTCAATGCAGGCTTTCGGGATAAATTCAATAATCTGAAATTATTTCTAAAATCAAAATCCGCGTATCCTATGCTTGATTTGTTTTCCTTGTTTCTGGTCGTAAAATATATTCTTGGATTACCGCTTTCGGATATATCCGCCGCAACATTAGACGCGTGTGAACTCATCCAGGAAGGCCCGTTGTCCGGGCAGAATAATTTACGAAGTTTCTTCCACTTCATTATAATTTCCTTAATTCGTGACTCTTCAGAATTCCCGCCTTTGTCCTTTCGGGTACGTACACTTCATATTCCTTTGTATCCTGCATTATTACTGAACCTGCTCCCACGACAGTCCCTTTTGAAATAATCACGTTGTCGCGTATTGTCGCATTGATTCCGATGAAGCAATTTGAACAAATCCTGACGCTTCCGGATATCACGGCATGCGACGCTATGAAACAATTATTCTCAATCACTGTGTGGTGACCTATATGATTTCCGCTCCAGAGAGTGTTATTGTTGCCTATCGAGACAAAGGGCTGAATAACATTGTTTTCGAGTATAAAGCAATTGTCTCCGATTGCAACGTTATCGAAAATAACGGCTTTCGGGCTGATGTATGATATTAGATTGTAACCTTTGTCCTTCGCGGACTTGTATTTCTCTTCTCTCAGCACATTAACTTTATTGTAACTGACTGCGATGAACATATCGTACGAATCGGGAGGGAAATGACGTTCAACTTCTCCAAAATCAATGATTGGCTTACCGTTTTTCGTGTCTTCCTTGATGTACCCCGAATCGACCGTATATGCGGCAACATCCAGATTCATATCCTTCTTAAGGTAGTATTCGGCTAATTCTGATATCAGACCCGCGCCGAAGAGAATTATTTTTCCCATTTCTCTATTTCTTTACTAAGATTGTAAATTCGAACAAATTGTAATCGTGTATTAATGAGACATTTCTTGAAAAATTCTTTTTGCAGTAATCGAAATAGTAACACGGATCGGCATAATATAAATTTGCCCGCATAAATTCCCGGTCGCTGTATTTCGTAAGCATGTTATAGGAAAATCCTTTTCTGCTTTTCGCGTTCATGTAGTCAAGTGTGTCTTTAACGTATTCCTTCCATTCCTTGATGCCTCTTTTCATCCTGACGTTGAAAATGCCGCTCGCGATTGAATAATCCGATATTAGTACTCCCTTCAAACCGGTAATCCGTCTGAATATTGCGTTCTGGTTTTTTCCGTATTTTGTAATCCCTTTGTCAATCATTGCTTTTGAAAGATCATAGCCGCGGTAAATGAAGTTGCCGTAATTCTTCTTCAGGATATCGTAAAGTATGCCGTAGCCGCAGCCGAGATCGTTAACGGTGAAATTGTCGTTCGATGATATGACGCTGAGAAGTATGTGAAGTCTCAGGAGTTGGGAATTTTCATCTTTCCAGTCGACACCGCGTGATGAACAACCATGCATGTTAATCTTGTCCGTATAGTATTCCGAAATTTCACCGAATATCTTATTATTCATAAATTTTCCTGATAATTGTGCGTGGCCGGTTCTTGACTTCCAGAAAGATTTTAGATAAGTATAACCCGATGAATCCGATGCAAAGTATTATGATTCCTCCTAAAAGCCATATCGACGCTATCATTGATGTCCAGCCCTCCATCAGTCCGAATAAAATTTTTCTCGCGATGAGGAAAACTACGAACCCAAATGAAAGTATCGATATGGTTAGTCCAAAGTAAAAAATGAGTAGCAAAGGTCTGTATGTGAAATCGGTAATGAAATTTAAAAATAATCGGAATTTTCTTGATAAACTGTATGTGGTTTCTCCCTTATATCCCTTCTCTACTGGCAGTTCTTTCTTGTTATAACCTGCGAGTTCCGATATTCCGGCAAAAACAATTTCTGTTTCGCTGAATTCCAGTAGGCTGTCGAGATACCTTCTGGACATTAGCCTTGCCAGTATAAGGTTCTTTGGAATTTTTGTTTCGGAAATAAAATTAAAAACATCGAAGAATAAACTCCCGCTTATTTTTTCGAATAATCCGCCTTTCCTGTTTTTCTGAACTCCGAAGACGACGTCAATATCGTCGGTTCCGCCCATCTCTTCCCGGAACCGCGAAAGTAATTCGGGCTCCTCCTCCAGGTCAACATCAATCAGAAAAATGAAGTCGCCTGATGCCTTGTTTAGACCTGTCATTATTGCTTTGTGATGTCCGAAATTTCTTGATAAATCCAAAACCTTGATTCGTGTGTCGTGTGCCTTTAATTCAAGCGCAATTGTTAGCGAATCATCGGTTGAACCGTCGTTGACAAAGATTATTTCGTAATCTTCGGTAATCTTCGCGATTTCAACTCTCATCCGCGTATAAAATTCCTGAATGTACTTGCCGGAATTGAACAATGTTGTAACTACCGATAGTCTCATTTTAAAAACTGTTCATATAATTTCTTGAAAACTTTCCTTCGTTGAATATTAAATCTATTATGCTCACGAAATGGTTGAAAGGCGGATAAAGTTGCCGGTATTCCTTGTATCCTTCATACGACATCCAAATCAGTTTGATACCTGCTTTTTCGAATAATTCGCAATCGATATATTCCCTTGCCGCAGGACCGGATATATACGTGCTCGCGCCTGCTTGTTTGCATAAAGAAATCAACCTTTCGGTTTTACCGTCCGCTAATTCGTAATCCGTTGATTTTGAAATCTTCGTCTTTATTCCGAGAATGTCATTAATCGTCAATATGAATTCATAATTTATATCTGATAAAAACTCGTTTTGGCCTTTAGTATAAATGTCCTCGAAAATATTTTTATATTCTGTGTAATATTCTGCCTTAACGTAATTTTGGCTTATTGTTTTCCAGTGTTTCCTTGCCCATTCCTTGTCGGATATCTTCGTATCTTTAATTTTTTGAAAATACTTGCCTTTGACTTCGACCGGTATTGTAAGCCATTCGGGTCCCTTTGGTGTCTTTATGAGATTTCTGTTGCGCCAATCCCTTTTTGTGAACTGCATATCATCATACAATATGAACTCATCGACCGAGTTTATCAAGTCGAAATATCCTTTCCATGGTATGTAATTAGACTGTAATATCGCTGCACTTTTCGGCATCGTGCTTGACTATTAACTTTAATTCCCCGTATAATGATTATTTCGACTTCTCAGATAATATTTCGCTGATGAAATGTTTAATCGAAAATATTTAAACTGACACGATATACAGATAAA
>DATMXZ010000360.1:0-2428 GCA_035561235.1 Ignavibacteria bacterium | reverse complement strand
CAATAAATCATACGGTCTGATAATCAGGTACGCGGCGTAAGAAATCACCATCAGAATAATCAGGATTACGATTTTGTTGTACTCGTAGTCGATTTTATAAAATTTCTGAGAAGCGGTGTAAATTCCCGCGAACATTGCGATGTAACTGAGAAGCGTTGCAACCGCCGCTCCTGTCATTCCGAATGAGGGAATCAGCGTGAAGTTCGCTGCAACGTTTATCAGCGCAGCCGCTCCCGTTATGTACGGCAGATATTTCGTTTTTTTCTCGATGTAAATTCCTGCCATTAAATTTATGTACATCCCGTAAAATACATAAGCAAGAAGTATAATCGGAACAATTGAAAGACCCGCCCAGTATGCTTTCCCGACAAGGTGTCCGCGGTTAGGAAGCGGTATCGCGACGATGTCGTCTATGAAAAAAGTGAGGAAGATAAAAATCACGGCTGACACGGATAAAAAAGCCGTCATCACCTTCGAAAAAATCCGCTTCGCGTCGGGTTCTTTGGCGTTCTGCAGAAAAAAGGGACGCCAGGCGAACTCGAACATCGAAACGAACAGCATCATGAATATTCCAAGCCTGTAATTCGCCTGAAAGATACCTACCGTCTCGTCATTGGTCAGCGCCGTCAGTATAGGTCTGTTTATCACCTGAATAATGTTCGAACTTATACCCGCAGGGATGTAAGGAAGCGAAAACCTGAGCAGTTCACCTGCCAGTTTTTTGTTGAATGTTATGCAGAAGTTTTTAATTACGGGCGACAGAAGCAGGATAACCGTAATTCCCGAAGCAATAACATTCGAAATGAAAACATATTCGATGCCTTTTCGAAGGACGACAATGAACAAGACGTTTGATAGAAAATTGACGGCGATGTTCGCTAACCTGACAGCCGCGAACCTGTACGGTCTGTGCTTGAGACGCAGATAAGCAAACGGAACGACGGTAATGGCGTCGAAGAAAAGTATAAGCGCGGTATATTTGATTACGCTCTCGTACTTAAGGCTCACCTGAAACAGCGCGCTGAAATCTTTCGAGAAAAAGAAAAGAAGAGATGACAGGACGAAAGCGTTCAGGAATATGCCGAGATAAGGATGTGAAAAATTCTCTTTCTCCGTTCCCGCTTCAAGCGTCGAAGCGAACTTGAAATAACCGGATTCGAGCCCTACCGTAAAGAAGACGTTGAGAATCGCTATGTACGCGTAGACGTTTGCAACAACGCCGAACTCACCGGGAAGAAAAAGATTGGTGTAAATCGGAACGAAAAGAAAATTCAGAAACCGCCCGAGAATGGTACTCGTGCCGTATATGAGAGTATCTTTTGAAAGAGACTTAATCTTATCAAGCATAAAAACAAAAGGTTATTCCGAAAATACGGAATAACCTTTACTATTAAAATGATATATTTCTTTATCTTATAATTTCAATGAGTCCGCTTGTTACTGTCTTGCCGTTATCGTCAAGCAAGAACACCCTGTAGACTCCCGGTGTATCGAAACTCATATCCGCTGTTTTGTTTTTCGCGAAATAGATATACTTCATTGAAGGCTCGACTTTGTATTCGAACTTCTTGTAGTATTCGAATTTTCCGGAATTCATGTTGAGTTTGTCAAACTGAATTGAAACGTTCGAAAGTCCGAGCGCGTAATCGCATTTTACCATTACGGTAAGATAACCTGTAGAAAATCTGTCGCTGATTCCTTCTTCACCGTCTGCTCCGTATTTTTCGCAGAAATAAAGAACCGGTCCGTTTTGCGCCTGTACGTTTGACGTGAGTCCGAACATTGCAAACAGAGCAAAAATAGCAAACACAAAATACAATTTCTTCATTTGAATTCTCCTTCGGGTACTACCCCGTTTTTTATTTTTTAAATATACTAAACTCTTAATTTGATACAATTTCAACTTCACCGCTTACTATCGGCGTACCGTCCTTTTTCTGGCAGGTTACCCTGTAAGTTCCCGGAGAGGAAAACTTCAGATTATCCTTATCCGTGAAATATGTATAATCCCAGTCCGCCTGAACGTCAAAAGGAATCGTCTTTATTATCTTCTCGCTAATGGTGCTTCCGGACGCGTCTTTAATCTTTGTAAGCCTGAGTTCGACCTTGCCTACCCCGAGCGTCGTTCCCGCAGGACGTGTATCCACCATTACAGTAAGCCATCCCGGCGTGAATCTCTTGCTGACGCCGACTTCTTCACCGTTCTTGTACTGTTCGCAGAAATAGAGTTTCGCTTTACCTTCGGACTTGTCGGATTCAACATCTCTTTTTGTTTCTTCTTTCTTTGTTTCTTCTTTCTTTGTGTCTTCTTTTTTTGTTTCTTCCTTTGCGATGTCCTTTAATTTACCGCAGGCAAATACTAAAGAAACAGTAACTAAAACAGCCACCAAAAAGTTAATCCTGTAAACTAGGTTTTTCATAGCATTAA
>DATMXZ010000359.1:0-4401 GCA_035561235.1 Ignavibacteria bacterium | reverse complement strand
CTATTCTATAATTTTCATCCTGTAGCCGATGCCTGATTCCGTAATAAACATTTCAGGATTTGACGGGTTCGATTCGAGTTTTTTTCTTAACTGAGCGACATAAACTCTAAGGTACTGGACTTCATCGGAAAAAGGTTTGCATCAGACTTCTTTCAGTATATCCGTGCGTTATAACCTTACCCGCGTTTCTAATGAAAAGGGCAAGAAGAGAAAACTCCGTTGATGTCAGTTTTACTATTTTCCCGCTTACCTTTACTTCTCTCGTGGAAAAATCAACTTCAAGATTTCCGTTTATAAACTGTGGCATTTTTTGCTCCGGCTTATACTGTTTAAGACAAGCGCGGATTCTCGCGAGAAGTTCGCCCGTATTAAAGGGTTTGGTTATATATTCATTCGAACCTGAATCAAGAGCGGAGACGATGTCTTTTTCTGAATTCCTTACTGACAATACAATCACAGGCGTCACCGAAAAATCACGGATTTTTTTCATAACGCTCAGTCCGTCTTCGTCCGGCAGGCCCAGATCGAGCAGGATCAGTGATGGTCTGCAGTTTATGGATTCCTGCAGACCTTCTTTTGCGTTACCCGCAAGAAAAACTTTGTATCCTGAATCTTCAAGACTAATTTTGAGCAGCCGTCTTATTTGAATTTCATCGTCTATTACGAGAATGTTTTCATTCATACAGTTCAACGAGGAAGTTTTATGACAAATTTCAGCCCGCCCGATGTCATAATGACATAAAGAAAAACAATTCCCGCAAAATTGAACACGAGCAGGGAAAAGAGGTATTTTTTCCAGTTCATGCCTTCGTCCGGATTTATTCCGCAAAAGCGGAATAGTTTCCTCTCAAAATTCGAAATAATCTTCGGCATTTTCAGATTCCCCTCGAACACCCCGAACAAATACCTACCGAGCACGGGTGTGAATACGGCGATTAAAAAAAGAAGCGCCGCTGGCTGTATAAAATCCTTTGGTTCCATAATGTTTGAATTTTCCGGGCTTGATTATCACATAAAACAGATACATAAACAGAAGGACAGCAATAATAAGACCCGTAATATATTCGATTTTCATAATTTTTATTCAAAACTACATATAATTATATTAGTAAAAAATAAAATGATTATGTGCGGACACAAAAATTGCATAAAGAACTTATGGAGCAATAAATCCAAAGCGCGCGGTAAGTCAGTTGTTTTGAGCAAAACTTTGAGCATTTTTCTTTCTAAGAAAATCTGACGGCACAGGGTATAAATTTTTCCCTTTTTTGTAACCCCCCGAGGGGGTATCTTGCATTAGAAAATAAAAAATTGTCCCCCTCTGAGGGAACAAAAACCTTCAGGGAGCGTATATACAGAAGGTATATACTGAAAGGAAACAGAGATGAAAAATCTAAATATTATACTCGTAATAGCCGCAACCGCAGTGATTTTCTGGCTATCGCCTGCAAAGGCGCAGGTAAACAGCGGCACCCTGCTCGACAGTCTTTCTGAAGAGGACGAACTTCTGGATTCCAACCTTGTTTACAAGGAGATGTATGAAGACTCTCTCAAGGATCAGGGAAACTGGGTTAAAATAGTTAAATCGGATTTCATCAAGGAGGTTAACGGGAGCGACACGGAACTCGACGAACTATCCACTTCGGGAAACGATGATTTTGTTTACGTGTGGAGACCATACGTTATGGATGACGGTCCCTACGTGAACGGTAGATGGGTATTTACATACGACGGGTGGGTTTGGATATCGTATTATTCGTGGGGCGGTTATTGTTACAATTACGGAAGGTGGTGGTTTTCTCCGTACTACGGATGGGTTTGGATACCCGGACGCGTATGGGCGCCAAACTGGTGTTACTGGAGAGAATACGGTCATTATTACGGCTGGCATCCTTACGGCCCTAGAATTCACTGGCGCACCCGCCACGGGCATCACCACAACCACGTCATAATCACACATCCATCGAAATGGGTTTTCGTGACCAAGAAGAAACTGAACGAGAGAATTACAAAAACTGAAATCGTCAAGACCGGCTTAAAGGACATAGTGAAAAACTCTAAAAGAATAAACGAAGTCAACAACTACGATCAAAAGACTAAATACATCGGACCCGAAGTAACCGTGGTATCGAATGAAACCGGCAGAAAGATAAATCCTGAATCGAATTCGGACATACGGACGAAATACGAAAAGGAAATAAAGGAATATAATACAAAGAACGTGACGAGCAAGGAAGACAACAATAATAACGGGACTAAGTCAGGAAATAACAGCACTTATAATGGAAACAGCAACCGCGATGCAAACAATAATACCGGTTACAAAGAATCAAACAAAAACAGTAACACTTCAAGGGAATCGAACAAAAACAGCAATACATCGAGGGAGTCTAACAAAAATTCCAATACTTCCAGAGAATCAAACAGGAGCGGGAATAACGGAAGCAGAGAATCAAACAGGAGCGGAAACAACGGAAGCAGGGAATCTAACAGGAGCGGAAACCGCGAAACGAACAAGAGCGGAAACAACGGAAGCAGAGAATCCAACAAGAATACGACTCCAAAGAAGATGAGTTCCGAGTTCAATGAATCAAAGAAAAATGACGCGAATACGAAAGTCAGCACGAAGACCGAAAACAAGATAAAGAAGGAAACATACACGGCTCCGAAGACTGAAACAAAGGTCAAGCAGACGTACACGCCGCCGAAGACCGAGAACAAGATAAAGAAGGAATCATACACGGCTCCGAAAACTGAAACGAAGGTCAAGCAGACGTACACGCCGCCGAAGACCGAGAACAGACAGAAGACGGAAACATATACTGCTCCGAAGACTGAGTACAGGAACACGACTAAAGTTCAGAACACACAACCGAAGAAGGAAAGCAGCAATAGCAATACGTCAGTGAGAAAGAAGTAAATCGTCACATTTCGGCAAAAAACAGGCGCTTCAAAGCGCCTGTTTTATTTTCTGCAGGTTCGTGATTTGAAGAAACTCCAGATCATTTCAGGGGCATTAAAATCTTCACAGGTATTTCCTACCAGAGTTTTCGGCAGATTCTTAATTCCACCCGGTATCGTATGTCCGCCATTTACAATCTTTATAAGAACAACCTCTGTATTATTTTCGCCGCCTGTAAATGTATATCTTTCTGCGAAGCATTCATCATCAAGATTCTTATCCGGAATTTCCGCAAGCACGGGGACTGACGAGCATTTATTTTCCCGAACGAAGATATTGACCGATTCATCTGTCGAGAGCGCATAGCCCCTGTTTTTAAGTATGCCGAATCCTACCTTTCCGCCCTCGTACCGAACGAGCGGGTCGTCAGTTCCGTTAATCAGCATCACTGACACGGGTCTTGAGAATTTATAAAAAGAACTTATTCTTTCGGGAATGTTAGCGCAAATAGGTGCAACCGCGAGAATCCTGTAATTTAGTTTAAAGGCAAGATAAATCGACATGAAACCGCCGTTTGACATGCCCGTCACGAATATTTTCGAAGTATCGATTTTAAACCCGTACGAAATCGTATCGATAAGCGCGCTGATAAATCCGACATCATCATATTTCGTATCATCCTTTTTTTCTCTGCCGTCATTCCAGTTTTTTTTGATTCCGTCCGGATATGCAACGATAAATTTTTCTCTGTCGGATATATCATTTAAGCCCGTGGATTTCATTATTTGTTTCCCCGTGCCGCCGTGACCGTGAAGCACAATTAAAAGGGGAAGACCTGTTTCAACATTTTCTTCCGGAGCGTGAACTATGAAACTGCGTTTAATCCCGTCAGAGTATATGCTTCTGTAATATGTCCGGGAAAAGGACGCCGAACAAACCGACATTAGCAGAAAAAAGAAAATAAATTTAAGGCGCATATTCTATAAACCTTTTTGAATATAATTTGTTGTATAAATGTTCCGTAAAATATACATATCGCAAGAATAAATTTATATATAATGCGGAAAAAGCGGAACAAAGGCATAAAACATAATATGAGCAAAAAAATCAGAGACAAAGCGAAGGATCTGGGAATAGACAGGACCAAGAAGCACATCTTCATTTGCGCGGGCGCCGATGAGGGAAAGTGTGTGAACAAAGAAGACGGGCAAAAATCCTGGAAATATCTGAAGAAAAGGCTAGCGGAACTTGACCTTGCAGGCAAGGGCGGAATTCAAAGAACAAAAGCGGACTGTTTCAGGATTTGCGCGAAAGGTCCGCTGGCAGTCGTATACCCGGAAGGAGTGTGGTACCATTCCTGCACTCCAAAAGCACTCGAAAAGATTATTACCGAACATCTTCAGGGGGATAAACCGGTTAAGGAATATATGCTATAGAATAAAAACGATGAGATGTTTAATACGTAAAATTAGACTAAAAGTTCTGATTTGATTTTACTA
>DATMXZ010000358.1:0-6515 GCA_035561235.1 Ignavibacteria bacterium | reverse complement strand
GAATAAATCATTATGAGTAAAGCAGATATGAATTTTGAAAATCCGGAATTGAAAGAATCTAGACAGGGCTTCGCCGACGCGCTGCTGGAACTTGGAAAAGAAAATCCCGACGTAGTCGTTCTTGGCGGCGATGTGTCGGGTTCGGTGAAAACAAATATTTTCAGAGATGCGTATCCGGATAGGTTTTTCTCTGTCGGTATTGCCGAACAGGATATGATGGGAACCGCCGCCGGATTGGCGGTTGCAGGCAAGATTCCTTTCGCTTCGACTTACGGGGAATTCGCTACGGGCAGACCGTTCGACCAGATTCGCCAGTCGATTGCGTATAGCGAAATGAACGTTAAAATATGCGCTTCGCATTGCGGTATCTCTGTCGGTCCTGACGGCGCTACTCACCAGTCTCTCGAAGACGTCGCGCTTATGAGAATTCTTCCGCATATGAATGTGGTTACGCCTTGCGATTATAACCAGACCTATAAAGCGGTTAAGAAATGCGTCGGGATTAATGCGCCTTTCTACATTAGGTTTTACCGCGATAAAACTCCGAATTTTACGGATCTAAATGCTGATTTTGAATTCGGTAAGGCGGATATCTTAAGAGAAGGAAAAGACGTCACGCTCGTCGCTAACGGTTTGCTCGTCTGGGAAGCGTTAAAAGCAGCCGTTCAACTCGAAAAAGAAGGAATCAGCGCGAAAGTGATGAATATGCATACTGTTAAACCAATCGATAAAGACGCCCTTGTGAGTGCCGCTAATGAAACTAATCTCGTTATTACCTGTGAAGACCATCAGGTTCACGGTGGACTCTATGGAGCCGTTTCCGAAGTGCTTTCAAGACTGCGTCCTACTCAAATGGATTATGTTGCCGTTGAAGATACTTTCGGTGAAAGCGGAACAATGGAGGAACTAATGCGTAAATATAAAATAAATCACGAAGAAATTATTCGTAAAGTCAAAAAACATTTAAAGAAATAAAATTATGTCAACTTTAAGTCTGAATGCATCGTCTTCAAAAGCAAAAATTATGATTGCTTCCGTCGCGGCTCTCCTCCTGCTTACGGGAGTTGTAATCGGCGGAGTTATTTTTTCTAAATTCTTCTTCAAAAACTCTCCAAACGTCAATACTGCTTCATTCGATAAGACCGAAAAGAATGAACAGGTTAGCCAGGACAGGCAGACAGCTGTAACCAGGGCTATCGAAAAAGTGTCTCCCGCAATTGTGGGTATTAATGTTGAAGAAGTTAGGGAAGTGAGAGATCCGTTTATGAACGACCCGTTTTTCAGGCAGTTTTTCGGTGATGTGGGACCCCAAAGACAAACAGTCAGGGGATTGGGCTCAGGTTATATCATCTCGGAGGACGGATATATACTGACAAATGACCACGTGGCTGGAAACGCGACAAAGATTTCGGTTACGCTTACTACTGGCGAGACCGTCGAAGCGAAACTTATTGGCTCTGATGCCGTTACCGACGTTGCTCTGCTAAAGATTAATAAAAGCGGACTTCCGTACGTCACGCTCGGAAACTCCGACAATAACATTATCGGCGAATGGGTAATCGCGCTCGGAAATCCTTTCGGACTCTTCGAGATTAACGATAAACCTACTGTCACCGTGGGCGTTATTAGCGCCCTGAATATGAAAGTACAAGCGGAAGGCAACCGCTCTTATAAAGATATGATACAGACTGACGCATCGATTAATTCCGGGAATTCGGGCGGACCGCTAATTAATGTCGACGGGGAAGTCATCGGAATGAACACGATTATATTTACAGGAAGCCAGTTCAGCCAGGGAAGCATCGGGGTCGGTTTCGCGATTTCAATTAACCGTGTGAAAAAAATTCTTGAAGAACTTAAATCCGGCGGAAAGATTGAAAGAAATTTCAACGTCGGATTCAGGATTCAGGGAATTGACGACCAGATCGCAAAGTACCTCGGACTGAAGAATAAAGACGGTGTTGTCGTTACTCAGGTCCAGAAAAACGGTATCGCGGATAACGCGGGATTGAAACCCGAAGACGTTATCCTTTCGGTCAACGGGATTAAAGTAAGAAGTGAACAGGACCTCGTTCTTGAGGTGAACGATATGAGAGTAGGGGAAACTCTTAAACTCAAGATCGTGCGCGGCGGAGACGAAAAAAACATCGATATAAAACTGACCGCTAATTAGCAGTAAAAAATCATTCTAGAAAATCACGCCGGCTTTCAGATTCGTCTGAAACGGCGTGTTTGCTATTGAATATATGTTTGCCTGAGGCTCAAAGAATACTCCAATCCTCTTTATCAGTCTTATCTTAAAAGAAAGTGACATCCCTATCGATAAAGTGAATTGCGAAAAAGCCCCTGTGTAAAACTCGTTAGTGTATGAGTAACTGCCCGTCTCGGTTTCGTAAAACGTAGATTCGTCCTTGAACATTATTCCGATTCCCGCGTTCAGCGAAACGTCAACTATTATTCTGTCCTGCGGAATGAAATTCCCCGCGCAAATCCCGCCTCTGAACGTAATCTCGTTTATCGTTCCGCCTTTCTGATACGAAGTGTATGAATACGAACTTGAGTATCCGGTTGTATAATAGTTATCTCCGTTTGGTATGTGCGAGAAATCAAACTCTCCTTTAAATCCTATATACCTTTTTGAAGGTATTACTACGCCTGCGCATATTGTGAATCCCTTTTGATAATCTCCCGAGGTTTTTGTGTTATGGTTGCCTCTGAAATGAGTATTGCCTGATGGAAATACAATGCCTCCTCCGATGTTCCAGACAGGTTTTGAGATTGATGATGATTCTTTATCTATCTTCTTCGGGTAATATTCTGATATTACTATTATATCATCTTTTTTCACGGATATTACACCTTCTTCCGTACTGACGGTAATTTCACGCGTACTGTTACCAATGACTTTCCCGCGAATAATTTCATCATCAAACATCAGAATGTAATAATCCTTGTTCATTGTTACCGTGAATAACCTCAATCTGAATGTTGCTGATGAGTCCGACTGCGCCCGAAGACTCGTATGAAATAGAGTCGATAAAACAACTAAGGCTAAAACTATGAAATATTTCAAAGTATTTAGTTTAAATTATAAAATTATTCCCGCTTTTATCGCGTAGTAATTTGGAACTCCGCTCGTAATGACATAATTCAACTGAGGTTCTATGAATATTCCGACCTTTGGTGATGCTTTAAAACTCAGGTTAAAACCGAAAGTGCCGGAAAGCAGTATCCCGGATTCCGAACGATAAGAATAGTGATTTGTGACCAGTGTCCCGTTATATAAGTAAGAATTATCAACGTTACGCTCGCTTCTGAACCAAATCCCGATACCTATTCCGCCCAGGAAATGAAAACCGATGTCACTCGGGTATAAATCGCCAAGTATAAAACTCGTTCTTGCCGAGATACAGTTCAAATGACCGCCTTTTTCTATATCATTTTCGGCAATGTATTCGAACCGGTTCATATGATGAAAATCAATTTCACTTCGGAATCCTGTGTATTTGCCGAGAACAAAAGTATATCCTGCCATAACGTCGAATCCCTTCGCGTACTTATCCGAGTAATTGTGTTCTTCATCCATCGGTAATGAAATCCCGACTCCGAATACAGTGTTTTGCTTCCTGACCCCTTTATCTAAGTGTTCACTTTTGCTCCAGTTTTTGGATATCGATTTTCGTATGGATGCAATTGAACTGAATTCAATGACCTCCGTCTCATCCCCGAATGTAATTAGCATGCTGCTCGTGTCGACTGAAATAATTTTGCCTATAACCTCGCCGCCTTCTTTATCTATTATACTATAGTATTTGCCGAGCGTAATCGTGTCATTTCTGATTATACGAATCAATGAAGTATCATTCTGAGCGTTCCCGGATTGGATAAATAACGAAACAAAAAGAATTATGAAAACCGCTGAAATTCTGGTGTATTGTGTCATAAAATTTTTAAAGAATTATTCCTGCTTTCAGGCTTAAGAAATTCGGCACATCGTCTCCTGCCCAGAAATTTATCTGCGGCTCGATGAATGCTCTTATCTTTGGGCTTATGTCGAAATTAACGCTTCCTCCTACAAATCCGAGAATCAGAAACAATGCTTCCCCTGAAGATTTGTAATCGTAGGTCGTTGTATTTCCGCTGTAATAGTCTTCGTAATGAGTGTTGATTTCTCCACGCTTGTTGAATCCGGCGCCGGCTCCGATAGAGAAATAATAATTCGCTGCTTCTTTGATAAAATTACCGAATAGAAAATTGAATCTGAATGTAAGCGCATTCACCGAGCCTCCGGTCGTTATGCTCTTGGAGTAAGGGGTTTTTTCTGTACGATCATTCCTCGGGTGATGAACAAGATCAAAGTCGCCCCGCATACCGAAATTCCTGTTGAATACAACCTGGAAACCTGCCATTAAATCGAATCCTGCGGTGAATTCATCACGCGTGTTTTTGGTTTTATAAGGAATCGTAATTCCTGCGCCTAAATATGTATTATGTCTTGCCTTGACTCCTTTTTCAAGTTCGGGTTTGGAATAATCGGTAGTAGTATATTCACTTATCCGAATTACCTCACTGAAATCAATTTCTCTGATTTCACCGTCCATTAGCATCAGAAAACTTGATTTATTTACCCCGACCAGTTTACCTATGTCTTCAGACTTATCAGCCAACTGAATACTGTAATATTTTCCGATGTAAACTGTATCGGAAAAGATAATGTATCTTTTCGATGTATCCTGCTGTGCGCTCAGCCCTGCGTAAGTGAGTGCGCAGAATGCGATGAGGAAAAAATAAAATGCTTTGTTTTGACCCATCTTGTTAGTGAAATAAATTATTGTATTCACCTGAAAATCTCTTGTATTCCTGCAAAAGCATTTTCTGAGAGAAGTTGAGCACGCTTAACGGCTTTGCAAGAAATGACGATAGTAATTCATTCTGCGGTTCTTTTGTTTTATCGAGTACAATCTCATACCAGCCGGTTGTTTTGAAAAATACTGCAAATTCTTTCGAATTATAATCCGCAGGTATTTGAAAACTTAAATCGCAACGGCTTCCTACTTTTTCCATGTTATAGTAATTCTTATCCGCCGCATCAAGTTTTTCCTTGATGCTCTGATTTTTATCATCAATTGCATTCACGGTCGAAAGCGTCTGTATATCACTGTTTTTTATTTTTTCATAATCGAAGACCATTCCGATTCTGTCGAATTTCCAGAACCCGGGCGGGGGATTTAATTCGAATTCAATCAAATCACCTGATGTCTCAGTAAGAGGAATATTAATTAAAACGTCCTCGTCTATAAGCGGTCCGCCGCTTTTTATTGTTGCTCCGTGTTTATATGTACCATTAGACTTAATGTTGATTTTGAGGTAGTACAATTCCTCGTTCAGCATTAATGAATAAAGTTCTTTTTGACTTTCACTGCCCGGGTAAATTGAATTGTACCATTGATCAATATCTCTGCCTCTTAACTGAAGGAATTTCTTGACCATATCCGATCCCCATTGTGCCGTTCCGCCGTTAACAAATAGCATCGCGTTTCCCGCATTTTCAGGTTTCTTAAACTTGAAGTGTAATTTTTGTCTTTTCGTTAAACTACCGGAGGATAAATCTTCGGGAAACACAGTCTGCCATTTTACTTTATCTTTATTAATGAAATAATCCGTAACATCTTTATTATTCTCATCTGTCACGGATATCGGATCGTTAATTCTGGAAAATTGATAAAATTCATTGTCTTGTCCTATGGAGACCTGTTTGTTCCCGTCGTGTTTCACAGAGACAATTTTCATCTCATCTAGGTATTGAACTTCTTCGTTTTCATTCCTTATGAGCATTTTGAAATAACCGTCAGAAGGCGCGAGATAATCGAGTCTTGAGTAGTCTGTACGGGAAAGCCCGTTACAAACTGCTCCGCCAAGCGGCTCAGCATCATAAATATATTTTTCTCCGTCATAGGAATAAATATAAGGGCAGGAATGATGATCGGAATTTGCGAAACTTGCTATAGCGACAATAAGGAAAATTAATGCGGATACAGCTATGACCCCGAGACCCAGCAGTATGGTTTTACCCGCATCGATTTCGGTGCGTGTTACGTAAACCTCCTGTATATTGGAAAGCGGGATTATTCTTTCATTCGGAATAAGCCTCTTGATTTCCTTCCCGTTTTCCGATGATTTTACCGTATCGAAATTAGTTATGAAAACGAGCACGTTCGTTGTATCCTTATACGTTTTATAATAATATACGATATTGTTCGTAACGTCGATGAACCTGCCGTCTTTCAGTATTATTTGCGATGCCTGAACTCTGGAATTGTTAAAAAGTTCTATGTATTCCGGTGATTCGCGGCTGACTTTTGTGTTCTCGCAACCCGATATGGACAACAGGAATCCGAAAAACAGTATATAGGTTATAAAAGATAAGAAGAGCGAATTTTTTTCGCGTTGCAGTTTACTGAACAGCATTTATCCCCCTGAACTTTGATTAACAATGATTTAACAAATATAAATAA
>DATMXZ010000357.1:0-5445 GCA_035561235.1 Ignavibacteria bacterium | reverse complement strand
TTATAATATTGCTCGTTGTATCATTCCTTATACTTCTTAGTATTATATTATCGAAGTATTCGGGCAATCTCGGCGTGCCTTCGCTTGTGCTGTTTATCCTCATAGGAATGCTCGCTGGCTCAGACGGTCCCGGAAAAATTTATTTCGATGATTTTAAACTCACTCAATCAATAGGAATTGTCGCGCTCGCCTTTATTATGTTTTCAGGTGGTCTGGAAACGAAATGGAGTACGACAAAAAAAGTCTTGTGGAGCGGTGTCAGTCTTTCATCGCTCGGTGTGCTTATTGCCGCCGCCGGCGTTGGACTTACAGCGCACTTCTTTTTCGGGATTGATATTTACTACAGCCTGCTTCTCGGAGCGGTAATATCGTCCACGGACGCGGCCGCGGTTTTTTCTGTGCTTGGCTCCAAGAATATTAACCTTAAAGGTAAAGTAAAACCGCTTCTCGAGTTCGAATCGGGAAGCAATGACCCGATGGCGGTATTCCTGACAATAACATTGATTGAAGTAATTGTTAACAAATCAATCGGTCCGGGAAGTATATTTTTCAGCGTTATTACGCAGTTCGGCATTGGTCTCGCTTCTGGCTATATTCTAGGGAGACTCCTCGTTGTTTTGATGAACAGATTGCATCTTCAGTACGAGAATCTTTACGTCGTTTTCACGATTGCTTTTGTTACGTTTATTTTCGCCCTGACGACGTTCCTAAACGGCAGCGGCTTTCTCGCCGTTTACATCGCGGCAATAATAGTCGGCAACAGTGAATTCGTGCAGAAAAGATCGCTCAGGAGATTCTTCAGCGGTATCGCGCAATTGAGCCAGATTATTATGTTTCTCGCACTCGGACTTCTGTGCTTTCCTTCGCAGTTAATGGCTGTGATTGTTCCGGGCTTGATATTCTCGGCGGTGCTGATGTTTGTCGTACGTCCGTTCAGCGTTTTTGTCTCGCTTCTGTTCTCAAAATTCTCGTTTAAAGAGAAATCGTTCATTTCCTGGGTGGGACTCCGGGGCTCCGTTCCTATCATTCTTTCGACCTTTCCCGTAATAGCAGGAATTGATAATTCGATGATGCTGTTCAATCTGATTTTTTTCATGACTATGACTTCCGCGCTCGTGCAGGGATGGTCGATTCCTTTTGTGGCAAGGATTCACGGATTGGACTCGGATGAAAAAGAAGAAATTAAAATGCCCCTCGAGATATCGACTGATGTGAAGACTAAGAATGAACTCGTTGACGTGATCATACCCTTTAATTCAAGTATCGCGGGAAAAAACCTGGCCGAACTTAATTTCCCCGAAGGCTCGTTGATTACAGTTATCTTCAGAGATAACGAGTATATCGTTCCGAGCGGAAGTACCTCTCTCGAGGAAGGAGATGTCGTTCTGATTTTGCTTAACAAAGAGAACAGAAACGAAGCAATCAGGATTCTTACGGGAATAAAAATACCATTCCAAAATGGAAATGTCCTTTGATTTCCTTTTTAAATCTGAAATAAAAAACCCGTTCAGTGAACGGGTTTCTTTATCTGAATATATAAAGTTATTTTACTAAGAATATTTCTGAACGACTTTTTTCCTAGTGTAAGGAATAAGTCCGCCCGCTTCGACTATTGCCATTCTTGCCGCCGGCAGGGGAATAGTGCTGAATTCCTTTCCCTTCGTCTTATTGAATACCTTATCGCCTTTCAATTCTATCTCATCGCCGAGGTCCGCCTCGATATCGGGGCAGGTTATGAGGTTAAGTCCGAGGTTTATGGCGTTCTGTAAAAATATTCTCGCGTAGTTCTTTGCGATTACGACGAGTCCGTGACCGAGAATCGTCGATGCCGCCTGCTCGCGTGATGAACCGCAGCCGAAATTGTGGCCGCCGATTATTACGCTTTCCGCGGGATATTCTTTTGAAACGAGTTTCTTGTTCAGTTCCGTATAATCTGCGAAACAAAACTGCGGAGTTTCGGTCGGCAGTACCGTCGCCATGTATCTTCCCGGATAAATCGCGTCCGTTGAAATATCGTCTCCGAAAATATAAACTACTTTAGACATTTTATTTTACTCCTTTCTCGGGGCTCGTGATGTATCCCGTTACCGCGCTTGCCGCTGCCGTCGCGGGAGAGCATAGATATACATCGCCTTTGGGATTGCCCATTCTGCCTTTAAAATTCCTGTTTGTTGTTGAAAGAGCCGTTTCACCGTCTCCAAGTGCGCCCTGATGAACACCAAGACAGCAGCCGCAGCCCGGATTCATGATTATCGCGCCTGAATCAGAGAAGATTTCGAGAAGTCCCTGCTTCAATGCCTTCTTGTAAATGTTCCATGACGCGGGGAAAATCAGCATCCTCGTGTCTTCGGCGACTTTCTTTCCCTTTAGTATGGAAGCGGCGATTTCTAAGTCGTCGAGCCTTCCGTTCGTGCAAGAGCCGATTACAATCTGGTCGATTTTTACTTTGTCAACTTTGCTGATTGGCTTTACATTATCAACGGTATGCGGCAAAGCGATCTGCGGCTCGAGTTCATTCGCGTTGATTTCTACAATCCTGCAGTAATTTGCGTCTGCGTCAGGGAGAACGTTTTCAATCTTGTCTTTAACTCCCGCTTCTTCTAGATAACGGGCTGTCTCTTCGTCGCCCGGTACGATGCCAGAAGTCGCTCCCGCTTCAACAGACATGTTGCAGAGAACGAGCCTTCCCGACATTGGCATATTTCTTATCGACTCGCCGTGGAATTCGATTACCTTAAAGTTCGCGCCCTGAGCCGTCAACTTTCCGATTAGATGGAGAATCAGGTCCTTGGGATATACGTTGTCTTTGAATTTTCCGTTTACAATTACTTTTATCGTTTCAGGAACTTCGACATTAAGCACCGTTCCGAGCGACCATACGCTCGCCATTTCCGTAGCGCCTATTCCGAAAGAGAACGCGCCAAACGCGCCGTGAGTCGTCGTGTGACTGTCAGTGCCTACTACAACATAACCCGGTCTGATGTATCCGTATTCGGCAAGTATCTGATGGCAAATTCCGCCTTCATCTGACCGAATGTCGTGAAACTTCTTTATCCCGTTTGCTTTTACAAAATTTCTTATCTTTTTCTGGTTTGTCGCCGTCTTTGAACTTTCCGCAGGAACTCTGTGGTCGAATATTATCGCAATTCTTTCAGGGTCCCAGACTTTGGGTGTTATGCTCGTGCCCTGAAACACTTCGTTGAACTGATTTATTACAAGCGCAGCGTTTTCGTGTGACATGGCAACGTTTACTTCAGGTTCGAGAACGTCACCGGGCTTAACCGATGCCTTTCCTGACGCCTTCGCGAGGATTTTCTCGACTATTGTCATACCCATTAGATTACTCCTGTTTTTATGTTTTAAATGTATTTATTTAATGTTAAGTCTTTCCATGATTTTTTCCATCTCGGTAACCAGATCACCGAATCTCTTGAACGCTTTTTCATAAGGGTCTTTAGTGGTCATGTCAACTCCCGCTTTCTTCAGAAGTTCCACCGCGTAATCGCTTCCGCCCGATTTGAGCAGAGTCAGATACGCGTCCCTTTCCTTCTCCGTTCCGTTCGATACCATCTCGGCCAGCGCCATCGATGAAATTATACCTGTGCTGTACTGGAAAACGTAGAAGTTATAGTAGAAGTGAGGTATCTTGCTCCATTCCACCTGTATGTAATCATCAACCTTGCATACTCCCTTGTCGTGACCGTAGTATTCTCTCGTTAATTCAAGGTACTTGCTGTCAAGCCAGTCCGATGTAAGCGAATTGCCTTCTTCGACTCTCTTGTGCATCGCGAGTTCGAAATCTGAAAACAGAGTCTGCCTGTATAGCGTGCCTCTTACCTGGTCAAGGTAAGAATCGAGCACGTATAATTTGAACATGTCGTCATTGTCGTGCTTCAGGAGATATTCCATCAGCATGTTTTCGTTGAATGTCGAAGCGATTTCCGCTATGAACGTGGTGTAGCCTGAAGTGGAAAACGGCTGATACTTATCCGAAAAATACGAATGCATCGCGTGTCCGAGTTCGTGAGCCATTGTCGATATCGCGTCATACTTTCCGTTATAATTCAACTTTATGTAGGGATGCACTCCGTAAACACCGCCTGAATACGCTCCGCTTTCCTTTCCCTTATTCGGATAAATGTCCATCCACCTGTTATCAAAGGCAAGATTCAGATAATCCTGATATTCCTTGCCGAGCGGCTTCAGGGATTCTGAAATATATTTCCTGCTGTCCTCAAGAGTGAATGTCTTGCTGACTGAAGGAACCGCTGACGCGTAAATATCTTCATACCTGTATGTGTCGAGTTTGAGCAGTCTCTTCTTCAGATTCAGGTATCTGTGAAGCGGCGTGAGGTTTTCCTTTACACTGTTTACGAGTTGATTGTAAACTTCTGCGGGAATGTTATCGTCGAAAAGTCTTGCCTCAAGACAATTATTGAAATTTTTAATTTGGGCACTGAAGAAATGTGTTTTCACGGCGCCGTCCTGAAGTATCGCAAGTGAATTCTCGAACTTCTTTCCGTGTTTCCAGAATTCCCTCATAACCATGCTTCGAACTTCGGGGTCCTTGTCACCGCGGTATTTTACGTAGTTGGCATAGTTTAATTCAACTTTCTCGCCTCTGATTGTAACTTCAACGGACGGCAGTTCCATGTCGTTCAGCATCGATGATGTTTTTGAGGGTACACCTGTGAACAAACCCGTAAGCGATACTATTTTCTGCTTGTCTTCGGGAAGTATGTGCTCTTTGCTCCTGAGTATATCTTCAACCATAAATCTGTACTCCGCGAGTTTTGGCTCTTCTTTCAGATATCCGTCGAACTTTTCTTTTCCGAGGGCGAGAACATCAGGGCTTATAAAAGCAAGTTTCGTGTAGAAGTTGACGAAAATCGACTGAAGTTCGCCTTCCATCTTCTGATATTCAGTGTTGCTCATGTCAACTGCCGACTGATGAGATGTATATCCGTACAGTCGCGCGGATTTCAGATTAACAGTGTTTATGAGTTCAAGCATTTCAAGCATATTTTTCGCGGATGCTGTCCAAGATTTGGATTTGCCGTCTACTTGAGAAATAATATTTACGACATTTTCCTTATCTGCGGTCCAGTCGCTTTTTGATGCATATAGGTCCTCGATTTTCCACGTAAAATCGACGGGAATGTCTTTCCTATCGGTTGTAGAATAATCTTTTACCTGTCCGCTTGTTATTCCGGGATTAAATACCATAATACATATTAAAATTATTGCGAGAATTTGAAATTTAAACATACTTATAATATTATTAATTATTTGAGGGTTCATAAATATAAGTCATATAAAATCCATATGAAATTTAAAAAAACAGCGCATTTTCAATGCCCTTTCCCGTATTTGTAATTATTATTTTTTTGAATCAGGGTTCTAATAAATATTGTTAGTCTTTGCTCTGAAACTGTGATACAGACG
>DATMXZ010000356.1:0-6967 GCA_035561235.1 Ignavibacteria bacterium | reverse complement strand
AAAAAAATTCCTTTCTTCTAATACTGGTACTCCTTGCCGGTATTTTTTATCAAAATTCGTTCGCGCAGTTATCCGGTACTAAAACAATTCCCGGCGATTACGCGACGATTTCCGCCGCTATAACCGCGCTCAACTCATCCGGAGTCGGGTCGGGCGGCGTAACTTTCAATGTTGCCGCGGGTTTCACGGAAACAGCGTCAAACCTTGTTATAACGGCAACAGGAACCGCGTCAAATCCAATTGTATTCCAAAAATCGGGATCGGGCGCGAATCCACTGATAACAGCCGGAGTAGGAACCGGTTCGATGGACGGCATCATCTTGTTATCGGGTGTCGATTACATCACGTTCAACGGAATTGACGTTTCAGATGCCTTAACGAATACGACCACCACGACACAAATGGAATGGGGTTACGCATTGCTTAAGGTTGACGGAACAAACGGTTCTCAGTTCAATACAATCAAGAATTGCACAATCACGCTTCAGAAGACAAATACATCTTCTGTGGGCATTTACTCGGCAAACCACACTACTGCTGCGACAACGGCTTTAACGGTTACCGACAGGCTGGGTTCGAATTCGGGCAACCAATATTACAGCAATTCAATAAGAAACTGTTATGTCGGCATCTGGATGGGTGGTTACAATTCTGCCGCCCCATACGATTTTTATGACCATTTCAACCAGATAGGCGTCGGAGGAGGAAACACGATTCGCTTGTTTGGCGGCGGCTCGTCAACGTCTTACGGTATATACACTATATATCAAGACAGTCTCGCGGTCAGCAACAACGACATCGGAGGCGGTGCCGGCGGCACATCAACAAACTATGGTATGATGCTTTCCACGTCCACAAACTCAAGCGTGATTGTTTATAACAATACCGTATCGGATACAACCGCAGCAACGACTTCATCGTCATACGGTATCGCGTTAAGCAACTACGGTGTAACAGGAACGGATAATACTGTTATCGTCAAGAGAAACACCGTGCAGGGTATGTATGGTTCGGCATTGACAACAGGAGCATTATACGGTTATTACATCTATTATACATCAGCAATGAATTTATATGTGGATTCAAATAAATTCATTAACAATAAATGGGGTTCGGGAACTACGACTAACACGGGAGCAATCTATGGGCTTTATGTATATGCTTCCGCTTCAGGAACACCGACGGTAGGAAGCGTAGAGTATATCTCAAACAACTACGTTTACGGAAATGTTAAGAAACAGTCGGCGATAGGCGGCGGAGCATATTACGGAATATATGCTTATTACGGACAAGCAACGGTTAACGCGTTTAACAATGTCATCGAATACGATACATTAGCAACAACCGGATCATACTACGGGATTTATATTTACAACTATTACGCGTCTTTAGTAAATTATTATAATAATTCGGTAAGAAATATTTATAAAAAAGACGGTAGCACGGGTACATTTTACGGTATTTATGCATCAAATGCCGCATATTCGACCGGTATTTTCAATCTTTACAATAACTCAGTTTATAATATAAGAGCGGGATCAGCTTCGGCATCATTGTATGGTATTTATAACGCAGCCAGCCCATTGACAAAGAACTGTTATGGAAACACTATTTATACTCTGCTTGCATCTGTCGGCGGTTCTGTTTACGGTTATTACCAATCGGGAGGAACTACCGTAAGCACATACAAGAATAACATTTACGATTTGAGAACATCCACTGGATTCGGATACGGAATGACTATCGCCAGCGGCACGACAAACTACGTTTATAACAATTTCATTTCGGATATACGTGTTGACTCGTTAAGCAATACGCTTGCACTTATGGGCATGTACATTTCGGGCGGTACGACCGATTATGTTTACTACAATACCATATATCTGAATTCAGCCAGTCTTTTGACAGGGACTTACAATTTCGGAACAGCTGCACTATACGTATCGACAAGTCCGACGGTTGAATTAAGAAATAACGTTATAGTCAACAATTCTTCAACGGGTACAGATACATCCGGATACGCGACCGCGTATTACAGAAGTTCGAATTCTTTGAGCACGTATTCGAGTCTGTCAAACAACAACGATTTTTATGCGGGTACTCCCGGCACGAAGAATATTATATTCTTCGACGGCACAAACAAAGCGCAGACATTAGGCGATTATAAAATTTTAGTATCGCCGAGAGACGGAGGTTCAGTCACTGAAAATCCTCCGTTTATTAATGTCAGCACGAAGCCTTACGACCTCAGAATTAATGCCGCCGTAGCGTCACAGTTGGAAAGCACGGGTTCAACCGTTTCCACACCTGTTTCAATCGTGGACGACTTTGACGGTCAGGCAAGATATCCGAATTCAGGATATCCCGTCAATCCTTCCTATCCGCCGACAGCACCGGATATGGGAGCCGACGAATTCGGAGGTATTCCTAAAGACGTCAGCGGACCGAACATTGTATACACTCCTCTTGCACCGACTAATAATACTACGGCAAGAACTCTTACGGCAACAATTACAGACCCGTCAGGCGTTCCCACTTCAGGAACCGGTTTACCTGTTCTTTACTGGAGAATCAACGCGGGTTCTTACTCCGCGGTAACCGCGACTTCACTCGGATATAATCAGTATTCGTTCACATTTGGGAGCGGAGTCATTATTGGCGACGTCGTGTATTATTATATATGCGCTCAGGACGGATTAACGCCGCCGAACGTAAGTTGCTCCCCCGCAGGAGGCGCGTCAGGATTGACGTATAATCCGCCGGCGGCTACAACTCCTCCGACTACTCCGAGCAGTTACGTAATAACACAGGCAGGTCTTTCCGGTGATTATACTGTCGGCGCAGCTTTGTTCAACAAAATCACAGGCAAGAACATAACCTTCAACAAGGTCATTACAAAAGTAATGAAAGAGGTATATGTTGACGATATGCCTGTCAGCAAAATGCCTTCAAAAGAAGATAAGATTGCCGATGAAACGAACGCACCGAATATTGCAAAAGGAAGAAAAGTAATGAAGGAAGTCGAAGAAATAAGTTGGGTGCCGATGGAAAACGGCAGCAAATACGACGGACCTTTATACATAAAGAAAAATGAAAATCCGAATTACAATTATCCGCAGAACATAAACGGAATTTATCTGACTCTGACAGCCGCCGTTGCCGATTTCAATCTCCGCGGTGTAACGGGTCCGACAAGATTCCTTCTGACGGATACACTATATTCAACGGGTGAAACATTCCCGATACTCGTAAGAATAGCGAACGAAGTTAATCACACGACGACTACGAATACTTTAACGATTAAACCTAACACCGGCGTAAACGCTGTAATTACAGGCGTTGTACCCGGTAGCCAGATTATTAGAGTGCTCGAGAGCAATGTGATTATTGACGGCTCAAACACTACGAGCGGGACGACAAGAAATCTCACGATTCAAAATACGAGCGCAACAACACCTTCAGTGGTTTATGTAGCGTCCGTAGGAACTATTCCGATAACTAACGTTACTCTTAAAAACAGTACAATAATAAACGGAGTTACTTCAAGTTCAGCGGTTATCCTTAGAGACTCAACGTCAGCCGCGGGTTACTTCAACAACATAACATTCCAGAACAACGCTTTGAAACAGGCGTATATGGGATACTATTGCAACGCGGTAATCGCAACAGGTAACGGTTCGGGACTCTTGATAACAGGAAACGATATTAACGACAGATTATTACCCGTCAGATTGACCCAGATTTACATTCAGGGTGTTGACGGAGCGACAGTATCGAATAACTATTTAGGAAACGATTCCAACGGAACGGACGCGAGCAACATCACAGGTGTATGGCTGGCTACAGGAACCGTAAACACAACAATATCAGGGAATACCATTTATGACATTTACGGTTACGGAGCGCCGAGAGGGATAGCGGTTTCATCGGCAGTTGTAAACGCGAACGTGACTATTACGGGTAATACAATATCGAATCTCAAGACCGCATATTCCGTTCCGCCTTACGGTATTTATGTATTCAGTTCAACATCCGGCGTAAGCGTAACTAAGAACAAGATTTCAACATTGCTAAACACCAATACAGGCGGATACGGAGCGAGAGGTATTAACATCGCGGTATCTACGTCGCCAGCGAATGTTGATGTTGTCAATAACTTTGTTTCGGACATCAAGTGCACATCGGACGCAAGCGCGACTTATTACAACGTCGGGATAGCGCTTGACGGAACAATGAGCAACATCAACGTGTACGCAAACTCGGTTAATCTGTTCGGCTATTACGCGGGATATACGAGCGCAACTGTATCAGCCGCATTATATGTATCAAGCGGAGTAACATTGGCGAACATACGCGACAACATTTTCGTAAACTCTTACAATAATACGATAAGCACAACGGATAAAAGTTATTCGGTATATTCTGCTGCAACGAATACAGCATACACCGACATTAATTACAACGACTATTTTGTTTCAGATTCAGCGGGCGTATTCGGATACCTCGGAGGCGCGATAACATCATTGAGCGGCTGGCAAACGGCTACCGGCAAGGACGGAAACAGCGTTTCGGGTTATCCGCAATTTATTGATACGATTAATCTGCACATTGATCCTCTTCTTCCGTCACCCGTAAGTAACGCAGGTCAGTTCATAGCGACGGTAACGCAGGATATAGACGGTAATACTAGAAGCACCACGACTCCTGACATAGGCGCGGATGAATATACATTCATTCCTCCGGCTCCTTTAGCGCCGGCGCTTGTTAGTCCTCCAAGCAACTCAACGAGCATAATATTGAGTCCTACTCTCGTGTGGAATAAAGTTCTTTACGCGGAAAAGTATAATCTGCTACTCTCGACTGATTCAACTTTCGGAACTGTTCTGTTGAACGATTCCACGATTACGGATTCGTTAAGATTAGTAACGAACCTGAATCCGCTTACAAAATACTACTGGAAAGTAAGAACGGGCAACATCAGCGGCTGGAGCGCTTTCAGCGGCACGTATAATTTCAAGACCATGGGAAACCCGACTCAGGTTGTTCTTCTGTCACCCGCTAACGGAGCGACGGGACAACAGGTAAGTCTTACCTGCGTTTGGAACAAAGCGGTTGACCAGACCGATATGGCTCTTCTTAAAGGAAAGAAATTCGGTAAAGACGAGGTTGACGTTATCAGCAAATACTGGTATGAAATCTCCACGGATTCGACATTCACGACGGGCGTAACAAGAGACTCATCTCTAACGGACACTACGAAATCATTAACCGGACTCGCTAACAGCACGAAATATTACTGGAGAGTCAAGGCGAAGAATGAAACCGGCTGGGGCGCATTCAGCACGAAGTTCAACTTCACTACTATCGCATCCACGCTTTCCCTCAACCTGAAAGTATATCTCGAAGGTTTCTGGGACGGCTCAACGCACGTAAGCGATACGGTAAGAGTCTATCTCGCCAACGCGACTACACCTCACGCGTATGTGGATACAGCCAAAGTAGTTCTTAGCACGACGGGCACATCAGCGATGACATTCTCCCGCGCGACCGGCGGAAGTTATTACATAGTGATAGAGCACAGGAACCATCTGCAAACCTGGAGCGCTACGGCGCAGGCATTTACACCGGGAACACCCTTGAGTTACGACTTCACTACGTCATCCGGACAGGCGTTCGGAAACAACATGAAACAACTCGGCAGCGCCTGGATGCTCTACGGCGGCGACCCGAACATGGACGGTTCCATAGACGCGGTTGACATAGGCATATTCATAACTCAGTTCGGTTCGCAGGGTTATTTAAGTTGCGACTTTAACGGCGACCAGGACGTAAACGCGTCTGACGTTCAGATTATCGCTTCAAACTTCGGATTGACAATCGCGGTACCGTCTGTTGATTGGCAGCCGATGAAGAGGAAACTTGACATCAATGATTTAAAAACCGTTATAAAGAACTCCCAGAAGAACGGGAAGAAGAATACAAATAACAATTAATTTTAATGCCGTTTTTATCCTCCGGAATTTTCTCCGGAGGGTAAACAGGCAAAAGAATCAAACTGAAAAAAAACAATTACAATAAAACTAAATATTAAGAATATGAAAAAATTTATAGCAGCACTCTTACTCGTAATCTTATCTGCAAGCGTCTCGCCTGCTCAGGTTAAGGTATCTTTCTCTCTTACGAACAGAACTATCTCGGGGGGAATTTTATCTTATGATGTGGTAGCAACCGTACCCGCGGGTCAAACCTGGCGCGTGGGCTCCTGTAATATCAGAGTGACGGCATTCCCGAATCCCACGGGTTCATTAACTGCGCATCCCGATAATCCTGCGGTAAACGCTAACACTAACATAAGCAACGCGAACGGATATCAGGCAATGACGACGACGGCGGTAAACACTTCCTCAGGCGTTGGAATCGGACTGAACATTCTTACTTTCAACACGAGCGGATTCTACCGTTTCACGGCTGGCTCTTATACGCTCGGCAAGATAAGATATAACGTTACGACTCCGAACTACGCGGATACTCTGAAGTTCAGAAATCCGCCTATAACCCCGGTGACCGTTATTTACGATTCGACATTAAAATGCGCGTACGGCGGCACGGCGACGGATTCATCAAGGTACACGACGGTCGACCCCATCGTTCTTGAAGTAATCACTCTGAACACGATACCGACGGATTTCAACCTGTTCCAGAACTACCCGAATCCGTTCAATCCCGTAACGAACATCAAGTATGACGTACCGAAGAACTCGTTCGTAAAGATAAGAGTGTTTGACATTTCGGGCAGAGAAGTAAGCACGCTTGTTGACGGAGAAATGGAAGCGGGAAGTTACGAAACCAGTTTCGACGCGTCGAAGTACGCCAGCGGAATATATTTCTACAAGATGGAAACCAAGGATTTCAACAAAGTAATGAAGATGGTTCTTTTGAAGTAATCATATTTTGACATTAAGAGTAG
>DATMXZ010000355.1:0-5138 GCA_035561235.1 Ignavibacteria bacterium | reverse complement strand
GGATAATTTTGATTCAGATAAAGATTATCGGGTACTAATTGCGTAATGTTTCTTACAGAAATGGGCGGGACATATAATGTCGTGTCGGTTTTAACAACATACGGATATTCCATATAATAGTTCAAATGATTTGACGTCCCCACAAACATTATCGTATTCGTATCAGGTATGTTAATGTACGTCAAATATGTAAAACTCGCTCCTGCATACTCGACGAAACTCTTTATATTCCCTTGATTGTCCGCTATGAACGCGTTAGTGAGCGTAGAATCGTAATTATCTTTATGACGATGATTGATTACTACCACTCTGTTTCTAGAGATGCCTTTAATATCAGCAAAATAATTATCGCAGTTAAGGTAAGGGAGGTATTTTATAGTGTCATTTACATTTCCATAAACATCAAGATTCAACAATGCAATGCAATTTCTTTGCAAGGATTCATTCCAGTAATAACCTCCGGCCATATAACCGTTGCTAAGTTCAGCAATTCTGAAATTAATATAATTCTTCGTCGGTGCATCAATTGTATATCTATGTTCCCAAATTACAAGCCCGGATGTATCTATTTTCGTAAGAATTCCAAACTCAGGACCGTTAATATAATCGCTCACACCACCTGCAAGTAAATATCCGCCGTCTTTTGCTTCAATTAAATTATTGTATATTAATCGATAAGTTGTCGGTAAAATTTTTTGCCAAACAAAGCCGTTGTTGCTCCCGATTTTAACCACACCTCTACCGCCAATCATTATATAGCAACCGTCCGTTGTTCTAATCATATTATAGCAATCAGTTTGGTTGTACCCACTGTAATACATAGAATCCCATACAATGTTACCCCAGGAATTTATTTTCACAGTCGTCGGGTAACCAGTTCCGCCCGTTACCACCGCTCCTCCGTCACCTGAAGACACACAGGTCTTCGCGCTACGATTTAAAAGAATCTTTGCAAACAATGAATCTCCGTACCCGTTTAACTTATAATACACATTTTTGTAATTCATATGGTCATAAATGAACAAGAAGAAATTATTACCATCACTTTTGCATAAACATCTCGCTACGTAATCATATCCTCCGGAGGGACCCCTGTATGCCCTCTGCCAGTTGTTGGATTGCGAAAAAGAAATGTTTGTGAAGAGCAAAGTGATTAGCGCGATTTGAAAAACTATTTTTAATGAGTTTGTTTTCATTTCTCATTAATCTTTTAAATTGAAAATACGGAATTAGTAGACAATGTTAATCACAATATCAGAGATAATATCGCTCTTGTTAATTGTGTTTTCAAGTTAATTAATTTGTGAGGTGTTTTGCCGCATGTTATGAGATGAAAGAAGATGGTGAAGCGCCATAAGCTCCGTAGGAGCGACATCTAACAACTCCGTAGGGACGACAATATTAAATAGTGAAACTTACACGTTAAACCTGAAAAACACCACGTCGCCGTCTTCGACGATGTAATCCTTTCCTTCGACTTTCATCAGGCCTTTTTCTTTTACCGCCGCTTCTGAACCCAGTTCAACCAGGTCGTCGTACTTAATGACTTCCGCGCGAATGAATCCTTTTTCGAAATCCGTATGAATCTTTCCCGCCGCCTGCGGAGCCTTTAATCCTTTGTCGATTGTCCACGCGTGAACTTCTTTTTCCCCTGCCGTGTAGAAAGTAACCAGTCCGAGCAGCGCGTAACTTTCTCTTATGAGCCTGTTCAATCCCGACTCTTTCAAGCCGAGGTCATTCAGAAACTCGCGTTTCTCTTCCATCGTCTCGAGCGCGGCGATTTCGGATTCAATCTTCACTGAAAGCACGAGGCATTTCGCGTCCTCTTTGTTCGCTATCTCTTCTACAATTTTGGTGTATTCGTTTCCTTTCGCGTCCTCTTCATTCACGTTCGCTACGTATATCACAGGCTTGTCCGTAAGCAAATGCACTTCATTCAATAACTCCCTGTCCTCCTGCGATAGGTCCAGCACAAAATAATGAGCGAGTCTGCCCGCCGCGAAATGGTCTTTAAGTTGATGTAGCAGTTCGGTCTCGCGTATAAATTTCTTGTCGCCTATGCGGACGCTCTTCTCAATCTTCTCGAGCCGCTTTTCTATTACGTCAAGGTCTTTTAAGATTAATTCGGTTTCAATAATTTCAATATCTTCCTTCGGGTCGATTTTATTGTTCACGTGAATAATGTTCTCGTCCTGAAAACACCGCACGATATGAATAATCGCCTCGACCTCGCGTATGTGCGACAGGAACTGGTTTCCCAGCCCCTCGCCTTTTGAAGCGCCTTTCACGAGTCCCGCGATGTCGACGAAACTGATCGTTCCCGGCGATATTTTTTTTGGATTATATATCTCCACCAGTTTATCGACTTTCGGGTCGGGAACTATAATTGTTCCTATGTTTGGTTCTATAGTGCAGAAAGGATAATTCGAAGCCTCAGCGTTCTGCGATTCTGTAAGCGCGTTAAACAACGTCGACTTTCCTACATTCGGTAAACCTACTATTCCGCATCGTAATGCCATCTTAAAGTAATTTGATTAATATTGTTAATGTGAATCCGAATACCAGCGGTATCGTCAGATTATCGTTCAGTTTGTCAAGAAACAATTCCGCAAGCGTGGTGATGAAAAGCGCAAATGAAGCGAGCAGCAATGAGGGAAACCCTGAATGAAATGCCGACAGAATGAGAAGAATCAGCGCGCCGGACGCGAAAAATGTTGTAGAACCCTCCAGCGTCTTTCTGCGGTAAATTTTTATTTTGCCGAATATCCTGCCCGCGAGCGCAGCCAGCGTATCCGACCATATCATAATAAGTATCGATGCTGCCGCAATCTCCATAGTGAAAAAGACAAGCGAGAGAAGAATGCCGAACGCGTAATAAGTGCCTCCGGTAAAAAGTTTTTTTCCGAATTCCTTCTCATCTTCCCTAAGTATCCGCACGAATACCATCTTGTAAAGCGAGCCTATAGGTCTTGAATACCTTTTCAATAAGTCTATCAGCACCATTAATACTGTTCCCGTTCCAACAAGAGTAATGATGAACTCTTTCGACGTTAAGAAATACAAAACGGGAATTATGGTCGAGAAAACGTGAATCAGTTTGCGGTAGATTTCGTATTTTATATCAATTTCTTTGTTCATATTCGTAAAAGAAAAAAGCGGGATGACCCGCTTTTTTCAAAGTCGTATTTTATGATTCGGGTATTACAGTTTCGCTTGCCTTCGCGGTTTCCTTGCTTTCCTGAGCCTGCCGGCCGTTGTTCGCATCTCCGTTCTTTTCAACAGGAGGAAGAGTTTCGCCTCTAATAACCCTGTCAATCTCGTCGGAATCAAGAATTTCTCTTTCGAGAAGTACTTCAGACAGCCTGTGAAGTTCGTCGATGTGTTCCGTAAGGATGCGCATAGCTCTGTCCATTCCCGCGTTCACAATCTTTTTAATTTCGTCGTCGATTAAAATCTGCGTCGTCTCGCTGTAATTCTTATGCTCGTGAAGTTCCTTGCCGAGGAATACTTCTTCCTGCTTGTTTCCGTACGTTATCGGACCGAGTTTTTCGCTCATTCCGAATTCGCATACCATCTTTCTCGCAATCGAAGTAGAGCGTTCTATGTCGTTGCTCGCGCCTGTAGTGTATTCATTGAAAACGAGTTTCTCCGCGGCGCGGCCGCCCATCGCGTATGTTATCATAGCCTCGAGATATTCTTTCGAATACGTGTGCTTCTCGTCCATAGGCAGATAAGTCGTTACACCGAGAGCCCTTCCTCTTGGAATTATGGTAACCTTGTGCACCGGGTCCGCTTCGGGCGTGTATTTCGACACGAGCACGTGTCCCGTTTCGTGATAAGACGTTGTCCTCTTCTCCCTTTCCGAAATAATCAGGCTCTTCCTTTCCGTACCCATCATAACTTTGTCCTTCGCGTCTTCAAGGTCGCGCATCGTTACGGAGTCGGAGTTCCTTCTCGCGGCAAGAAGCGCCGCTTCATTCACGAGATTCGCGAGGTCCGCTCCCGAAAATCCTGGTGTGCCTTTCGCGAGCACGTCAAGTTTTATGTCTTTCGATAACGGAATTCTTCTCGTGTGCACCTTCAGTATTCCTTCGCGTCCCTTAACGTCGGGTCTGTCAACAACGACCTGCCTGTCAAACCTTCCCGGACGCAGCAGTGCCGGGTCAAGTATGTCGGGTCTGTTCGTAGCAGCGATAATAATTACACCGCTGTTCTGTTCGAATCCGTCCATTTCTATGAGCAACTGATTAAGCGTCTGCTCACGTTCGTCGTGACCTCCGCCGAGACCCGCGCCTCTGTGCCTTCCGACCGCGTCAATTTCATCGATGAAAATAATGCAGGGCGCGTTCTTCTTTCCCTGGTCGAACAGGTCGCGAACCCTCGATGCGCCGACACCGACGAACATTTCGACGAAATCTGCTCCGCTGATTGAAAAGAACGGAACTCCCGCTTCACCCGCGACCGCGCGCGCAAGCAGCGTTTTTCCCGTTCCCGGAGGGCCGAGCAAAAGCACGCCGCGCGGAATCTTTCCGCCGAGTTTCTGAAATTTTCCGGGGCTCTTTAAAAATTCTATTATTTCGGATAATTCCTGCTTCGCTTCATCCGCTCCCGCGACGTCCGCGAATGTTATCTTCATCTGTGAGCCTGTCATCATCTTCGCCTTGGATTTGCCGAATGAAAATATTCCTTTCGTTCCGCCCGAACCTCCGTTCTGCATCCTCCTCATCAGGATTATCCAGAACGCGATTATGAGTATCCAGGGTAGAGCGTTCAAAACAGGACCAATCCAGCCGCCGTCGTCCCTTTCTATGTTGTATGTCGCTATGTTTTCGTTCCAGGCTTTTATAACTCTGTCGTCAACGTTCGTGTAAGGAAGATAAAGCGTGAACCTGTCTATGTTCACCTGCCTTCCGCCGACAGTAAGCATTTCCGGGTTTCTTAATTTTCCCGCGAACTCGTAGTTGTTATCGGATTTTTTTATTGTCGCGGATTCAATTTTCTTTTCCGTAAGAAGTTTCTGATACTGGTCAAAAGTTATCTCGGTGCTCTTCGATTCGCCGCCTTTTGTATAAATCATTATTAGAAAAAAGCCGATCAATATCGCCGACCAGCCGAGTACAATTTTAAATACCCTGTTC
>DATMXZ010000354.1:0-13448 GCA_035561235.1 Ignavibacteria bacterium | reverse complement strand
GATTATAGGAGTATATAAAAAATATGTACATTAGAACCAAGGTTGACCTTTCGAAAGAACTCGCCAAGATAAAAGAGGCGGGTTTGTACAAGGACGAGAGAATCATTCTTTCGGACCAGAAGGCGAACATCGACGTGAAATACCCCGCCGATTCAAACGAGCGCGAAGTTCTTAACTTCTGCGCGAACAATTATCTCGGTCTTGCGAACCATCCCGAGATACTCAAGGCGGCGCACGACGCTCTCGATACGCACGGCTTCGGTCTCGCTTCCGTGAGGTTCATTTGCGGAACGCAGGACATTCACAAGGAACTCGAAAAAAAGATTGCGGAGTTTTACGAAACGGAGGACACGATTCTATACTCTTCGTGTTTCGACGCTAACGGCGGATTGTTCGAGTCTATACTCGGCACCGAAGACGTTATTATAACCGACGGGCTGAATCACGCGAGCATAATAGACGGCATACGTCTGTGCAAGGCGAGAAGGCTCATATACGACCACTCCGATATGAAGTCGCTCGAGCAGAAACTTAAACTCGCGCGCGAAGGCTCGGACATCTGGGACCGCACGGGTCTCGAAGCGATGCCGAGCGCGGCACAGAACATTATAATCGCCACGGACGGCGTGTTCTCAATGGACGGAGACATAGCGAAGATTCAGGAAATAATCGACCTTGCGAATCAGTACGACGCGATGGTAATGGTTGACGATTCGCACGCGACGGGTTTTCTCGGAAAAACAGGCAGAGGCTCCGTAGAATACTGCGGAACTCTCGGCAAGGTTGACATCATAACATCGACTCTCGGAAAAGCGATGGGAGGCGCGTCGGGCGGTTTCACAACGGGCAAGAAGGAAATAATCGATATGCTCAGGCAAAGGTCGCGCCCGTACCTTTTCTCGAACTCGCTTGCTCCGTCAATCGTGGCGGCGGCGATAAAGGCGTTTGAACTCATACGCGGCAGCGACGACCTGAGGAAGAAACTCAGAGAGAATACGGAGTTGTTCAGAAAGAATATGACGAAACTCGGATTCGACATCATAGACAGCGTGCACCCGATTGTTCCCGTACTGTTCAGAAAATTCGAGAATGACGCGCAACTCGCGACTCAGATGTCGAAGGATTTGTACGACGAAGGAATTTACGTCGTCGGGTTCTCTTACCCCGTCGTGCCGAAAGGACAGGCGAGAATAAGGGTACAGATATCCGCGGCGCACGACAGGCAGCATATAGAAAGGGCTTTAAGCGCTTTCGAAAAAGTTGGAAAGAAACACAAAGTCATTTGATTATTTACAGGTACATATTGAAATCGCATGCGGGACCTTTTTTGTTCTCGCTGGGCACACTAATGTTCCTGTTTCTTTTTCAATTTTTAATAAAATCCATTGACCAACTTGTCGGCAAGGGTCTGAGCCTCTGGATAATAACGCAGTTAATCGCTCTCAATCTCGCGTGGATGGTAACACTCGCTGTGCCGATGGCGGTGCTCGTCTCAACGCTGATGGCATTCGGTGGGCTTTCCTCGGCGAATGAAATCACGATAATGAAGGCGGGCGGAATAAGCCTGAAGAAACTCATGATTCCCGTACTGATATGCGCGGTAATAATTACGTACCTGATGGTGCTTTTCAACAACGACGTACTTCCAGAGGCGAATCACAAAGCGAGAATTCTTCTTCAGGATATTTCAAAAACAAAGCCGACCTTCATACTCGAGGCGGGAAAATTTTCCGATGACATCGGCGGCGCGAGGATACTCGTGAGAAAGACGTTTGAGAACAGCAACAACATCGAAGGCGTGTTCATTTACGATTATTCGAGTCCCGAATTCAGGAACGTTATAACGGCGGAAAGCGGAGACATAGGTTTCACAAGCGATTTTAAGAGTATAGTAATGAACCTGAAGAGCGGCGAGATTCACCAGCTGAACCTTAAGGATTACGTCAATAAGTACAGAAAAGTAAAATTCACGAATCACAGAATAACACTCGACGCGGCGGGATTCGGATTCCAGCAGTCGTCCGACAACGCTTTCGGGCGCGGCGACAGGGAACTTTCCGCGAAAGCGATGAACGCCATAGTTGACAGCCTGCGCGTTTCGAGAGCGAGAAATAACGAGGTGTTCATTTCAAGCATTTGCAAGGACGTCGAGAATGTTTTTAAAATAAATTTCAAGGATACGGTTTATTATCCGTCAACTTCGGGTGTAGGCGAATCAAACAAACAATCCCTGACTTACGATTCACTGATGCAAATCAAGAGGACGCTGTCATCGAGATGGGAAACAGTGAAAAGCCAGGCAACGCTAAACACGCAGATGCAGAAGCAGATGGACGCGTATCAGGTCGAGATTTACAAAAAATATTCTATACCTTTCGCCTGTCTTGTTTTCGCGTTAATCGGCGCGCCGCTCGGATACAGGGTAAGGAGAGGCGGCTTCGGTATAGCGGCGGGATTCTCGCTTTTCTTCTTCCTGTTATACTGGGCTTCACTTATAGGGGGAGAAAAACTTGCAGACAGGGATTTGGTGAGTCCGTTCGTGGGGATGTGGATGGTGAACGTGATTCTGGGACTATTTGGTTTGTATTTAATGTTTAAATCTTCTTAACTATATTGTTATGTCAAGCCCCGAACAATACGATTCGGCCCAACCCGGTCAGGTCCGGAAGGAAGCAGCCGTAAGTTGATAGTATGTGATTCGGGTGTCTTGACATTTTAATTTCATACAGTCTTATGGGAAAAATCAAGATAGCGATTGCGGGACTCGGCGGAATCACGCAGGTAATGCATCTGCCGATACTCGCGAAGCACAGGGACGCTGAAATCACCGCGATATGCGACACAGAATACAGCAAGGTTAAAAACCTCCTTAGAGGAAAAGATTTCGCGAAGGGTTATAAGGATGTCGATACAATGCTCGCCGAAAACGCAGATATCGAGGCCGTTATAATCGCGACACGTACTGACGCGCACGTCGAAACAGCGGTTAAGTGTCTCGAGGCAGGAAAACACGTCCTCGTAGAAAAACCTATTGCGAGGAACGCGGCGGAAACGAAGAAGATAGTGGCTGCCGCTGGCAAAAGTAAAAAACTTCTGATGGTCGGAATGAACAACAGGTTCAGGACCGATTCGATACTCCAGAGAAATTTCGTAAAAGGAAAAGAACTCGGAGAAATTTTTTACGTCAAGGCGGGATGGCTTAAACAGAAGAGTTCAAACCAGAAGTGGTTCACGGAAATGGAAAAAGCGGGAGGCGGCGTCGTGATGGACAACGGCATCGTTATGCTCGACCTCGGGATGTGGATGCTCGGCTTTCCGGAAGTAAAAAGCGTATCGTCCGTGAATTACAGGCATAACACCAAGACCGTCGAAGATTCAAATTTCACATTTGTCAAGTTCAAGAACGGCTCCTGCCTTACAATCGAGGTCAGTTGGAGTTTTCTGCGAAGCGGCGAATTCTTTTACTGCAACGTTTTCGGAACAAACGGAAGCGCGACAATCAATCCTCTGAGGATTAGCAAGATGATTAACCAGCAGGTCTTCGACATAACGCCTAAGAACATAAAGCAGGCGCAGGCGGGATACAAGAACAGTTTCGAGAACGAGATTAATTATTTCATCGGCGCGATTAAAGGCACGCACGAACTAATTTCCACCGGGCGTGAGGCGCTCGCGGTTATGGAAGTAATCGACGCGGCGTATAAATCTGCTAAAGCGGAGAAAGAAATTATATTTAAATAATTTCTTAACATAGAATTATACATTTCTTAACATAGAATATGTAGGTTTATGCAAAAAAGAAAGATGGAATTTAAGATTCTTGTAGTTGACGACGAAAAGGACATTGTCGATTTGCTCAAATACAACCTCGAAAAGGAAAAGGAGTTCGAGGTAATAACCGCTTTCAACGGGCGGGACGCGCTTGAAAAAGCCGTCAAGGAAAAGCCCGATCTAATTCTTCTCGACATTATGATGCCCGAAATGAACGGGTTCGACGTATGCCGCAAACTCAAGACCGGCGCGGCAAACGGAATTCCCGTGATTTTTCTCACTGCAAAAGAAAACGAAATCGACGAAATAATCGGTCTCGAACTCGGAGCGGACGATTACATTCAGAAGCCGATTTCCCCGCGCAAGGTCATTGCGCGCGTAAAATCCGTGATTCGAAGGGCGTATTCGGAAAAAGACAAAACGATTAAGACCGACGAATATATTAAATTTAAAAATCTTGAGGTCGATACAGTTGCCCACAGCGTGAAGATTGACAACGAGGATGTTTTTTTTCCGAAAAAGGAATTCCAGTTGCTTCATTTTCTTCTTTCCAACCGCGGCAAAGTTCTTTCGCGCGACGTGCTGCTGAATCACATCTGGGGAGAGAACATTTACGTCGTTGACAGGACAATCGACGTTCACGTCGCAAAGGTTAGAGAGAAACTCGGCGATTATTCCGAATACATAGAAACTATAAAAGGTCTCGGCTACAGGTTTAACGCGGAGTAAGGCGATATGAAAAGATTATCATACAGTCTTGCTTTATCAATTATTTCCCTTCCGGTTATTCTAACCGCTTCGTTCATAATATATCCTGTCAGCGGCAAAGCATTAATCGTGTTTCTTTCATCGTCAACAATACTGCTCGCAGCAGCATTCATTTTGTACTTCCGTTACGTATCGCGTCTTTCCTTTGAACTGAAAAGAACTTCCGATAGAATAAAGAACGAATCGGTAAAGTTCGAGGAATACGATAAAAAGATAATTGAGATAGGCAAGATAAAGGAGGAATTCTCCTTTGCGAGCAACGGACTGCCCGCAGGCGCAGAAATAACAGAAATCGCGGACGCGTTCGAGAAACTTATAGACAGACTGCTCGCTGAACTTCACACGGCGAAAGTTTTCAAGGTAAACAGGAATGAGTTTCTCGGAAACGTTGCGCACGAGATGAGAACCCCTATATTCGCCATACAACTTTCTCTTGAAACACTTGCCGACGGTGCGATTCACGACGACAAGGTCAACATGGATTTTCTCAACAAGGCTTTAAACCAGAGCAACCGCCTGAAGTCACTCGTTGACGACCTGATAAGCATATCGAGATTCGAGGCAGGTGTTAAACTAAGCAGGAGATACTTCGCGATAAATCAACTCGTGCAGGAGACGATTCACGAATTACAGGGACTCGCTTCGCGTGGAAAGATTTCACTCCTGATGAAGACGGAATTGAAGGACGGCGCTACGGTATTCGCCGACAGCGATAAGATAAAACAGGTGCTCGTAAATCTTATCGACAATTCGATTAAATACACACCCGAAGGCGGAACGGTTACGGTAACAACCGTCAGGGAAGACAAGCAGGTGAGGATATCGGTTGAAGACACGGGCGCTGGAATACCAAAGGACGACCTTCCGAGAATTTTCGAGAGATTCTACAGAGTTGACAAGACACGCTCGCGCGACGTGGGAGGCAGCGGTCTCGGACTTTCGATTGTAAAACACCTGATAGAACTTCACGGTTCGCAAATCAAGGCGGACAGCATCGAGGGCAGAGGAACAAAATTCGAATTCACGCTTCCCGCTTAAATTTTATCTTCCGCAGATACTTTTGTAATCGCAGTACTCGCATCTCTTCGCATCATCCGTTTTCGCGAACGGTATTTCAGGATTGAATATTTCTGCGATTTTATTCTTTAGTTCTTCACCGAAAAGTTTTATGTCTTCAGGATTGAAGAATTTTTCAGCCATTAATTGAAGCCCTTCGGTCGCAATCTCTTTCAGCGCGTAAATGCCCGCGTTCACCTTCCCGTAGTTTTCCGTCAGCGAAATCAGATAAGCGTAGAATAGCGTCTGCAGGTTCGCTTTATAATCTGGATTAAGAAAAAGGCTTTCGTAAAACTTATCGTCGTTCTTAAACGCCCTTAACTTCGAATCGCCCGTCTTGTAGTCAATAATTTCGAACACGTTTTCTTTTTCATCTATGCGGTCAACCTTGCCGGCGAGGTTAATTCCTTGTTCTGTCCCGTCACGATTGACGCTAATCCCTGTCTCGCACCATTTCTCAAGATCAACCACTTTAAAAGGCGCCCTTGTTTTTTCGGATTCGAAGAACCTGTTCAGAAGTTTTTTTATAACCGATTTATAAAGCGCGTTCCTCCCCTTTTCTGTCAGGTTCAGGTGCCTCAATTCTTCCTTCCTGTTCAGTACGTCCTCAAACAGTTTATTGTAATCAATCTCCGCGGTCGCCGCTATTTCATCGATATCCTTTTCTCTAACAGTCTTTCCGATGTATGGCTTGTATAACTGCCTCGCGATTTCGTGAAACACGGTTCCGAACGATGCGGCGCTGAGTATCTCCTCGACTTCATCTTCGGGTTTGAGTTTCAGCACGTTCCTGAAATAGAACTGCAGCGTGCAGTTAATGTAAGTGTTAAGGTCGCTCGGCGATATTCTTTTCACGTTCTCCTTAACCGCATTTAGTATACTTTCATCTTTGCGGATTACGATATCGTTATCAGGATTTTTCTTTAACGAATATGAGGCTATAGTATGGCTGACGCTCAGATTGCTGTTTACGCTCTTCAGTTCATTCTCAATTTGAAGAATGTACCTGCTCTTTTCCTTCACGTCAGAACCTATCTCGGCATTGTAGAAAAGAAAAATATTATCGGCTTTTGAAATAAGCGAATAAATGTAATAAGCGTTTATGGAATCTTTTTCTTCGAATGTAGGGAGACCAAATGCTTTCCGCAGGCTGTAAGGGATATAACTGTTGAACGTATCGCCCGCGGGCATCACACCTTCGTTCATCGAAAGGATGAAAACGTTTTCATACTTTATGTTTCGCGATTCAAGTAGCCCCATTACCTGAATGCCTTTCAAGGGCTCGCCCGTGAACACGATTCTCGAGGAATTCAATTGTTGAACGAAAAGGTTCCAGAATGTTGTCCTGTTCAGGTTCGTGTTTCTTTCTTCTAAAATGTCCCTTAATCTGTTCAGGTTTGAACTCAGGAAAAAGAGATATTCCAGTTGGAAAATCTTATTGCCTTCGTTTCCTTCGTATTCTTCGAGTTTCAGCGTAAGCATATCGCACAAACCGGAGATGTATGAAATAATCTCATTCACATCCGAAACGGGCTTGAATGCAAGTTCAAGAATATCCTTTGAGTTTCCTTTTTCGAGCGTGTCCAGCAGGAATGATTGCGGCTCGATGTACGCAAGATTCGTTTCCTTTATTTTCCTGACCGCTCCGAATATCTGCTCGGGGAAAAGAAATTTAATGTAAGGGTGGAGTAGCAGACGTATTACATCGCCGTGATAATACTTGTATTTTCCTTTTTCATAAATCTTTCCGTTCTGCAGTTTCTGTATGATTCTTATCAGCGCGAAAAGCGGCGTCGAGCGGAAAGGCAGCCCCATTGTGATGTTTATCTCTTTCGGGTTTTCGGGAATCGAATACAAAGCCGGAAGCAGAATGTTTTCGTCCGGAAGTATGACAGCGGTATTTTTTTCAGCGCCGGGATTTTCTTCGATAAATTTCTTAAGTTCGTATCCGAATGATTTAACCATTCCCGAACTTAACGATGAACCGATTATGTTTATATTTTTCTTTCCCTCTGTCAGTCCGGACGTCTCATCACTCAGACCGTTTTTGAACGCTTTCATATTCTGACGTATGAAATGCCCTGCTTCCTGCTTTTTATCTTCGACGAAATACTTATCCGCGTCGAATAGTGTTTCTGCAGCGTTCCTGTTTATCAGAGACAGAAATATTTCCTTTTCGCACTTGTTCAGCGAATTAAATCCGGCAAAATATATTTTTTCATACGGCAGTTCGATACTGCTGATATTTTCAGCGAGTTTCCTTATTGACAGACCTTCGTAAGCGATTTTTTTACCGAGAAGCGATTCACGGAAATGCCCGTAAACACTGTTCAGATGACTCCATATTTCAATAAACTTATCCTTATATTCGTTTTTTTTCTGAAGTTTGATGATGTTTTTCCAGAATAGTTCCGCCTGTTCGGCGGCTTCGATGGGAAACGCCTGCTCGATTTCTTTTTCATCCTTGATGCTCTTGAAAAGCAAATCAGCATCAACCATATACTTATCTATTACGTCGAAATCCTTGAGGAGCATTTCCCCCCACGGATAAAACTCGTCGAAAGATTCCGTTTCAAGATATTTCGAATAGGACTCGTACAATTCAAAAACGAGTGTCAGTGTATCCGCCGTATCGAGTTCCGAATGCTTCAATACAAAATCATTCAGACTGAACACTGCGGGAGACCAAACGGGATTTTCAATCAATGCGGAAAGTTCTTTTCTGAAATACAATCCCGCGCGGCGCGAAGGGAATATTACTGCAACGGTTTTAAGATTTTCTTTGTGTTTTTTGTACACGAGTCCCGCTGCGCTTTTTATAAAATCCGGCATTATGCTTCCCTCACTTTCGTAATGCTTCCTTCGTAATCGCCTATATACAAAATATATTTTTTGACATCGCCGTATCCCATCAGCCTGAGCACGGATTCATATTCATTCAACTGCTCCGCGTGCTCTTTTCTCTCCCTGCCCGTCTTATAGTCAATTATTACCGCTTCACTGTCATTTACAAGAACTCTGTCGGGTCTGAGAATTATTCCCTCTTTGGTTAATATTTCTGATTCAGTCATTACAGTTTTCGATTCGTCGAACCATTCCTTCACCTTTCGGTCCGTAACAATTTGAATGAGAAGATTTTTATATTCTTCGGTTTCGGAAGACGTAATCAATCCGTTAAGATGCGCCGATTTTATGCATTCGCCAACGTCATTTGCAGAGCGAAGCCCGGATAAGAGTTCGTGAATAAGCACTCCCCTGTTAATTTTCACGCTATGCTGCTGTTCGGTTTTCAGTTTCCTGTAAGCGGGCTTTATTATTGTTTTCCTGTACCACAATTCCGAAACAAGTTCATTCCGTTCGTTTACATTGACAAAATATTCACCGGTGGATTTTTCCCGTAGTTCATCAGCGCTCTTTTTAACCCCGAATTCAAAAACATTATCGTTAAAGTTCTTTGATAATTCCGGCGCGCTGTTCAGCGCTCCCGCGATTCTGTTTGCGATTCCCGTATTTCTCTTGACAGGCACGTTTACGTACAGCCGCTCGGAGGGGCGCGTGAACGCGACGTATAGCAGATTCACGTTATCGAGGCGGGTCAAAGAACTCTCCGTGATGTAATCTGAAGCGAAATAGGATTCCGAAAGGTCTTTCTGTGTCTTGACAAAGAATCCGGACGCTTTGTTAAACGGGGTTTTATCCGAAGAAGCCCACATCCTCGAACGGTTTCCGTTGACGTCAAGTTCCCAGTTCGCATAAGGGATTATAACGACTTTGCCCTGAAGCCCTTTCGCCTTATGAATGGTCATTACCCTTATCCCGCCCGCGTTTTCAGGAATATCGATAGAGAGTTTTTCCTGATTCGATTTCCAGTATTCGAGAAACGATGTCACGTCGGAATCGTTTTCTTTTGAATACCTGAAAACCGCGTCAAGAAATTTTATTAAATACGGGTCGGCGTTTTTATCGAGTCCGAAAATATTTATCAGATGCTCCGTTAAATCGTAAACCGCGAGGTCGTTCAGTACCGAATTGACGCGCTTCTTATCGCCGTCGCGGAAAAACCCGGGGGGCATCGTATCGGCGAACATTTTATCCGTTTCCTCCCAACCGCTTTTAAAAGATTTCAAGGCATCCGCTTTACCGGGATTTGTCAGGCAGTAATTATACAGCGCGCCCGTCTTCGCGAGGTGATTCCTGTTGTCGGAAATATATTTCAACAGATAAACGAGCATCCTCACAGCGGAAGAACTCTTAACGAGCAGAGACCTTTCGGAAACCACATCATAACCTTCCGAAGAAATTAGGTTCGAAATCGAAATACTTTCGCTGCCCGTACGCACGAGAACCATTACGTCCGACGGTTTGTATCCGTCCGACTTCAATTCTTTCAGTATTTCTCTCGTGTACTGCTCCGACTGCAGGTTACCGCCTGTTTCGCTTTCTTTGTCGTACGGGAACACATTAATCTTCACGTATCCGTCATTCTTCTTCCCGTTCTCATTCTGAACGAGCGATTGCTCTTCGTACGAATCGCGTAAATAATCATTGAGATAGTTGTCGTCATCATTCGAGAAATTCGCAATCAGGGTTTTGAAGAACCTGTTATTGAAATCGACGATGTTCTTATGGCTTCGGAAATTTGTTTTAAGAGTTTCTTTCGAGAGCATTTCACTGAACGCCTTCAAGTCCTTCTCAACTCCCTCGAGAAGCAGGCGCATATCGCCGTTCCTCCATCTGTAAATCGATTGTTTCACGTCTCCGACGATGAGCGCGGTATTTCTTTCGCTGAGAGCGTTCACGACGAGCGGCTTCAGGTTATTCCACTGGAACCGCGAAGTGTCCTGAAACTCGTCAATCATTATGCTGCGAATGCGCGTGCCGATTTTCTCGTAAATGAAAGGCGAGATGTCGTCAGATATCAGCGTCCGGAGGAGATTGTTCACGTCTGCCGAAATCATAACGCGGTTATCTCTTCTGTATTCTTCGAGAAGCGAAAGCAGGTCGGAAAATATTCCGATGTTATAAATAGTTTTTACTACGGCGCAGGCGGTAATATAAGCGGCGAGGTTTTTATCGTAGTAATTCACCATTTCCCTCACGGTCTTATTAATCGAGGCCGAAAGCGGATTCTTTGTTTTCATTAAATCACCGTCCTTCAAAATTACAGTCCGCATTCCTTCGTACGGAGCGTATTCAAACTTGTTCAGTATTCTCTGAAGGTAGGCGTAAGCGCCGCGCGACTTTCCCGCGAAATCATTGTGAGAAAGCCCGTTGCTATCGATTCGTGATACAAGTTTCTTCGCGTTCGATTCGAAGTAATTCTCGAACGAGTATTTTATTTTGTTGATTTCTTTTATGAGCGCCGCGGTCTTGTTCCTGTCGCCGTAAACGTCGTCTTTTGACTCGAGTTTCTTCCTCCAGTACTCTTCTCCGAATATCTCCGCTCCGATTTCCTTCAAATCGTTTGCTACGTTCCAGGTACTGTTTTCGCCGAGACGGTAGAGTATGTAATCGTCGAAATATTTCGCGAGTTCTTCGTCCGCGCCTAATTTATCAAGCAGTTTAGCCGTGATGTCTTCGAGAACTTTATCCGTATCGAGTTCGATGTCGAAACCGACGGGAAGACCGAGTTCCTTCGCGAAAGAGCGGAGAACTTTTATGCAGAAAGAATCAATCGTGCTTATGTGAAAATTGGAATAATCGTGAAGAATATTTTTCAATACTTCGGCGGAAAGCCCGGCGATATCGTTTTCGCTTAACTTTCTTCCTTTTTTGTTGAGTTCATCCGTGAGTTCAGCCGCCAGTTGTTTCTCGTTTCCCCGCGAAAGAGCGATAAGGTAATCAACGACGCGGGACTTCATTTCTTCCGTCGCCTTGTTAGTGAAAGTAATCGCGAGCGTGCTCTTGTAAGCGGCAGGATTTGCCAGTACAATTGCGAGATACTCTTTCACTAGAGTCCTTGTCTTGCCTGAGCCCGCCGACGCCTGAAATATTTTTAGGTTTTTTGTCAATTATGTAAATATCTGATATTATTGCACCTTAAGCCTTTAAAGATAATCCAAAAGAAACAATATTAACATAATAAAAATGATGGAGGAAATATTATCACGATATGAGAATTTCTCAGTGCTGAAGCAAGAATTAAGAATCAAAGTTTAAAGGCGTATAACGCGAAGTACGGTAAGTACGCAAATATATTATTTAAACGAATTCAATATGACAGCAGGCAGTAGTCGGAATCCTTATTGTAACTTGCTAAATAAAAACGAGATATGCTATTTCTCCGTTATGATTTTCGTTACAAGTTTGAGTGGGACTTTTTCGAAATAGAGGTTCTCAATTTTTATGTTTTCGTTTTTCTCGCTCCAGATTTCCGTGTGGCTGTGCTGCTGTTCCGGCGGGAGTATAGATCCGTTATCCGATTTCTTCAAATTCTTCTTTACCGCTCCGCTTCCGATTATCTTGCGCGTGTCAGTCAGCAGGTACAGCGGTTTTTTAATTTCCTTCATTCCGAGCGCGATGAAATAAGAGCCGATTTTATTGAGAAAATAATTTCCGGAAATGCCGTCCGTGCCGAGCAGCGCGAAATCTATTTTATCTTTACAATTCATAACGGAAGAATCCGCGATCAGAGTTACGGGAAAACCGAGCGCAGCGAGTTTTTTCGCCTGCCGCCTGCCTTCATACACGGGGCGTGATTCGCACTGAATTACATTCACGAAAATATTTTTCGTTGCGAGTTTTTCAAAAACCTTATGAATAGTCGAACTGTTGCTGTGAAGCAGAACTGTCTTATTCCTGAATTCTATCGCTTTCATCGCGTTCGCGGCGATTTTGTCGTTAACCTTATTCCATTTCCGTGTGTAAACGGCGAGATAGTCCTTAAGTTTTTTTCTGAACTCCGCGCCGTCTGAATATTTTTTGACCGCTGATTCGAGTTCATCGAAGAAATTGCGGAGCACTACAAGTTGCGAATGCTTATTGACGGGTCCGCTTAAATTTATTTCAATCTCGCGGGCGATATCTTCGGGAGATAAGTTGTCGGAGTTTTCAAGAAATGTTTCAAGCGCACTTATGAGCGAGCCGAGGAGCGCCGCCGAGCCAGAATAGTTGTCGTTTTTGATTCTCTCAACTTCTTTCGAGAAAAGAAAAACCTCGTATAGTTTTTTTCCTCTGGATTTCATTGTCTTCGACAGGGACTTTACGAGGAAGTTTCGCGTGTTCGAGTAAATGCCCGGTGATATGCTTTCCCTGTTCCCCGCGACGTTCAGCGTGTGTATATTATTTTCTTTAAGCCAGGCGTGAAAATTCTTTTCGTCGGGATTTACGATTACAGGCCTGAACATTCCTTCCGCGGTATAAAAGGTGAACATCGTCCCTTCGCCTATTATTAGACCGTTCTCGTCTATGTTGCAGAAAATAACTGTGCCGTCGGAATTCGTCACGTTCAGTATGGTTCTTTCCTCATAATTCTCGGATTCGGTTTCGATGAGACCGTAGTCTCTTAGAGATTCGTCTGAACCCGCCTCCGTCTTGAAATATTTCGGAGCGTGTCCGCCCGTCGGGATTCCGAGTTCCTTCGCGGCGTCTAGCCCTCCCCTGTCGGCTCCTGTCTGACCGCCCGAGATGATTTTCTTTATGAGGATGTCCATACTCAATTTTAAATTTTAAATTAAAAATTCGAAATATAAATTGAAATTTAAAAATGGTGACTTGTTTTTTTTACAAATATCTCTTTAAGCATTTTACAACACGGAAGGAGCGGATGAAACAGATAAAAGCGGATTTATCACTGCACAATTCCGCTACTTGATAGAATGCACGGGTGGACATATATGATTTGGTTTTGGGAA
>DATMXZ010000353.1:0-3516 GCA_035561235.1 Ignavibacteria bacterium | reverse complement strand
AATTTTCAGTATGTGAACCGGTAGGGTTCGCGTTTCCCCTTTCCGCTTCCTGAATTAACAGAACGAAATTTTCGTAAAGAGCGTATTCGGGATTGAATAATATTTTTTTTATGCATATAATATTATTGCGAGGAATAAATTTACTGATAATGGAGATTATGAAAATATTGTCCCCAAGCGAATCTCCGCCGGACAGAATTCGAATATGCAAACACCTCAGACAAAGGAGCGCGGCTTGTCAAACCGTTGAGCATTTCTCTTTTCGGGAAACATTGCTTTGCGTTTCATTGTATAAAAAAATAATGTCTTAACTAAACGGTATTGTTATGCCGAAAAAAATCGAACAAAAGAAAAAGTCTGTCTCAAAGAAAACCGGAACCGGCGAATCAGGTCTCAACCGCAGGGACTTTCTCGGCATCGTGGCTAAAACCGCTCTGCCGACGATTGCTTTCCTTTCGATGGGCAGGTTCGCTGACCTCGTCGCGAAGCCCCAAAAACAGGCGGGTAAAGCGGACAGCGGGGTTTCCGATAACCCGAACAGTTGCGTGCTCACCTGCGAGGGCGGATGCCGCACAACGTGCGAAGGCGAATGCAGAGGCACTTGTGAGAACGGATGCTTCCTTACCTGCGAAGGTTCCTGCAAGTACGACTGCACGGGCGGGTGCAACACGACCTGTGAAGGCGGCTGCAAGGGAAAATGCGGAGGGCCCTGCTCCGACGGAGCGTGGTAATTTATCGCTTTAATTTTTCCTTCGGATGACAGAAGAAAATAAGGTAAGAATTGATAAAGCCTCTTCCTGGGAAGAAGGCAAATCGAAGTATGTTACGTTCGTCGTGACGGAAGACTGCCAGTTGGCTTGCAAGTACTGTTACCTCGTCGGCAAGAATAAATCTGCGCGTATGAACTTCGAAACCGCGAAGAAGACCGTTGATTTTATACTCAATGATAACATTCATTCCGCCGAAGAATCCGTCGTGCTCGAATTCATCGGCGGCGAACCTCTAATTGAAATCGAACTCATCGATAAAATATGCGACTATTTTAAGTTGAGGGCGTACGAAACTAACCACCGCTGGTTCAATAATTACAGGATTGGATTCACTTCCAACGGTCTTATGTATTCCGACCCGCGCGTGCAGGAGTTCATCAAAAAAAACAGAATGCATATAAGCCTCCAGATAACAATCGACGGGACGAAAACGAAACACAACATGCAAAGAGTTTATCCCGACGGAACGGGGTCCTATGATAACGTCGTTAGAAACATCCCCCGCTGGAAAAAACAGTTCCCCGATACATCGACAAAAGTGACAATTTCAAGCGGTGACATTCCTTACATTAAGGAAAGCGTCCTTCACCTTTTCAGCCTTGGTATTAAAGAGGTGAATATCAATGTTGTCTTCGAGAACGTCTGGAAAGAAGGCGATGATGTGCTCTTCGAAGAGCAGTTGACCGGACTCGCCGACGAAATAATCGAACGCAAACTGTATGAAGACTTTACCTGTACATTCTTCAGCAGGACAATCGGTTATCCTTACACGGAAAACGTCAACTGGTGCGGGGCGGGAAAAATGCTCGCCGTTGACAGCAGGGGCAATTTCTATCCGTGCATAAGATTCGTTGGTTTTTCACTTCAAAACCGCGAAGGACTCGTTCTCGGAAACGCCGATGACGGAATAGACGAAAACAAATTAAGACCTTTCCTCGTTCTCGATATGGTCTCGCAAAGTCCCGAAGAATGCGTTGATTGCAGTGTTGCCGCCGGATGCGCCTGGTGCCAGGGTGCAAACTATGACTTCGCGGATTCTGAAACAATTTTTCAAAGATCTACGAGCATTTGCAAAATGCATAAGGCAAGAGTCCGTGCTAATAATTATTTCTGGAATAAACTCGGGAGAAGATTAAATAAAAACCTGAGGGATGAAAAATAATATGTTTCCGGCATGCTGAAATACCTTATGATAATATTGAGCGGCTCATCCGTTTCTTTCTGCCATTACGAAAGCAGGAAGACTGATAAGTCTCATAAGGACCTGATGGATTATGATGACTTGAAAAAAACGGTCGTGTTCGCGCTTAAGAACAATCTTAAAGTCAATGTTCTTTATCCCCGCTTTAAGCCCGATAAGAAATACGACCGTCTGATTGACGACGTCGAACACGTGAAAATTGTCCCTTACAGCCTGAGGAAATATTACAAAGATTCTATTCTGTGCGCGGAACCGAAAGACCTCAAGAGAAAAGACGCGCTGAATAATTTGTCAAACGCCGATATAATTCTCCGCCTCAGCGTAAGCGAATTAAAGGAACTGAAAGCGTTAACGGGAAAACTTTCCTCCCATTGCTGCAGGATAAACCTTGTCTTAAGGGACATTGAAAATCTGAAAAAAAACGATGTGAACGTTTACAGGAAACAGATTGAAGAAATATCGAAGAATATTTTCGCGAAGAAGAAAATCGCTTTTCCGGAAATGAATTTCCTTACTGACAGGATAATGCTCGATAGTATGAACAATTGCGGCGCGGGTGTTTCCCATGTCACCGCTGCGCCCGACGGGAAACTGTACGTCTGCCCCGCGTTTTATTATGATGGCGCGGATGACGCTGTCGGCAATATCGGCAGTGAACCCGAAATCCGGAACAGGCGTCTGCTCGAAATAAAATACTCGCCCGTCTGCAGGATTTGCGACGCCTTTCAGTGCAGGCGCTGTGTTTACCTTAACAAGAAACTCACATCGGAAATAAACATCCCGTCCTGGCAGCAGTGCAAAACGGCGCACGCTGAAAGAGAATCGTCAAGATTGTTCCTGAACAAACTAAAGGAGATAAAGTATCGCGGCGCTGCTTACAGGAAAATTTCGGAAATAAATTATGACGACCCGTTTGAAATAGCGGTGAAAAACAAGTTCTCTATTCAGGATTTTAAATACTTTAATTCAAATGAAAAAAGAAAATAAAACAGTCGTCGGCGTCGTTACGGAAGCCGAAAGAGACGATATTAAATATCTGTTCGAAAGAAAGAACGGGCTTAACGAACTTTTCAGAAGCCTGAATGAACCGAAGCATCCGCTCTACGACCGCATCGTGCAGGATATGGGCGAGACTGCTACAAAATTCCGGAAATGGTGGGATGATGCGAGCGCGAAGTACGAATGGAAAGGCGCGAAAGGTCACCACTGGGAAATCAATTTCAATACGCGCGAAATACTGCTCGTGAAGAATCAATAATGTAGAACCCTTTATTCTTATTCTTCCTGTGCGTAAGTTTTCGTACTTCACTATTTAATCACCTTTGATAAGAATAAGCCGGTCAGTATGTTCTTCTTGATGTGAAAAATGTCGTTAAAATTTTTCCTCTCGAATATCAAAGTCTCTTCATTGTCAAGATCGACAAATTTGAAGGATTGTATCCCGGATAATCTGAGTTTAAAATTCAAATACGAAGAATCCAGACCACGGTTCTTTATTAAATCGTGATAATCTTTGTGATTGGGCGTAAAAATTATGTATAGTTT
>DATMXZ010000352.1:0-5264 GCA_035561235.1 Ignavibacteria bacterium | reverse complement strand
TAATAAAACCGCATAAAACATAACAATATGTACGCTGATATTTACCCCTTTTCATTTTGAGAATTTCACCTGCTTCACTAAATCCGGACTGCCGGAGAATGTTTCTTTTCTAACTCATTTTTCAAACAATTATTGAGCCTTACAGCGGTACAGTATTTGAATGAACTGAATTAACTGAATTAGGGGACAGAATAATGAAAAAAACAATTTTACTACTTATTGCAATTCTAACTATTTCACCACTTTCCTATTCCGCAGTCATTGACACAAATCATGTTTACGGGTTGACTCTTGACGCCGTTAACGGTCTTGCGAGAATCGACACCGCACTTGCGCGGCTATGCAAGAAGCCGACAACGAGAATCGTCTTCGACGAGTGGGTAGCCGCTACGGATTACGTTCAGGCTGTGAATGAAATTAAAAAATACAGTTTCGTGATGGGCGAACTGCTCGACAGTTACTATGTCGGACAATACACTATACCGCAGTACACGGCAAGGGCGATCGAATACCTAAACACGCTCGGCACTAAGGTTGACATCTGGGAAATCGGGAATGAGATAAACGGCGAATGGCTCGGAACTACAGCAGACGTTGTGGTCAAAATGGATACGGCATACAGGATATTCAAAGCAGCAGGAAAGAAGACAGCCCTTACGCTATACTACAACAAGGACTGTTACTCGAACGCGAAGAATGAGATGTTTTACTGGGTCAACAAGAACGTGAAACAGGAACTAAGGAACGGACTGGATTACGTTTGGATTTCTTACTACGAGGACGACTGTAACAACTACCAGCCCGACTGGCAGAAAGTATTTGACAGTCTCCACGTCCTGTTCCCGAATTCAAAAATCGGAATCGGCGAATGCGGCACTTTGACAGCAACCAAGAAAGCCGAGTTCATTAACCGTTATTACAGGATGAACATAACCACGCCGAATTATGTCGGCGGTTATTTCTGGTGGTACTTCAAGCAGGATTGCGTTCCGTACACAAATGCGCTCTGGACAACTTTTAACAACGCCATATCAAACTTCACTCCTCCCGCGACTCAGTCAACAAACATCACGTATTTCAGGTTAGGCGAAACGTCCGTATCACTTTCCTGGATTAACGGAAACGGAACGAAACGCGCGGTATTCATGAAAGACGGAACGGGAACGGCGCCCGTACTACAAAACGGTTTTACTTATACGGCGTCATCGGTTTTCGGAACGGGAACGTCCGATGGCAATGGATGGTTCTGTGTTTACAACGGCTCAACTCTCTCGAATGCATCGGGATTGATAATAACAGGACTTCAGCCCGCGCACAATTACACGGCGATGGTTGTCGAGTACAATGGATTTTCCGGTTATGAAGGATATAACCTTAACACTTCAACAAACAATCCTATACTGGTACAGGGGTTTCTTCCCGTCGAACTCTTGTCGTTCAATTTTTCGTTAACGGGAAACAATGTGACATTGAAATGGATAACAACATCCGAAGTAAACAACAGCGGATTCAACATCGAAAGGCGCGACAAAGAATCGGAAGTATGGACGAATACGGGATTCGTAAAAGGCAAAGGAAGCAGCAGCGTGCCCGTATCGTATTCATTCGAAGACAAAAATCTTCAAGCCGGGAAATATACATACAGGTTAAAGCAAGTTGACTACAACGGCAGTTTCACTTATTATTCGTTAAACGGAGAGCCTTCGGTTGGGACACCCGCGAAATTTGAACTTTCGCAGAACTATCCCAATCCATTCAATCCCGTGACAAGAATAAATTTCAGTATACCTTTTGACAGCAAGACATCTTTAAGAATCTATGATATAACCGGCAAAGAGATAAAGACACTATTCGACGAGAACAAGCAGGCCGGGTATTACACAGTAACGTTCGATGCTTCCAATTTTACATCAGGGGTGTATTTTTACAAACTCATAGCGGGTAATTCCGCGGAGACAAAAAGGATGGTAGTGGTGAAGTAGAGATATATAGTTTATTACACGAAAAAGCCCGATAAAAATCGGGCTTTTTTCATATTTAGAGATTTGCCTAATAATACTTTTGTTGTTCCCTTACCAGTACGACATTTGTCGTTACTTCACGAGAACCATTCTCTTTGTCTGAACAAAATCGCCTGCCTGCAAACGGTAGAAGTAAATCCCCGAAGCGAAATTGAACGCGTTGAACTCGACAATGTATGTTCCCGCTTTTTTCATTTCGTTGTTCACGAGTTTAGCAACTTCGCGCCCGAGAATATCATACACGACGAGGGTTACTCTCGATTCCTTCGGAATATTGTACATAATTTTCGTAACAGGATTAAACGGGTTCGGATAATTCTGTTCAAGCGAGTATTTATCCGGCACGAGCGAATTTTGCGTATGTACATACTGATTTCCCGTCCTCAGTTTCATTACGTTAAGGAGCGTGTTCTTGTGCTCTGTTCTGTCTCTGAACGTGGAACCCTGACTGTCGCCAAGCGTATCTGCAATGAACGCGGTGAGGCATTCCTTGTTTATCAATGCGTGCAGGCCTTTCTGTGTGTTCAGATTCTGCTGATTAATTGCTTCATAATCCGATATCGCCTCCGTGAGACTGCCCAACTTCGCCTTTCCTTTAATAATGAAGTCTTCGGCAAGTTCGCGTATAATAATCGGATACTGGTTATTATTCTTTAAGCCGTTCAGATATGTGTTGTTAGCAGTGTAACGGCTTATATCTCCTCCCATTTTCTGAAGGCAATCGAAAATTCTTGACACGGAAAGCGCGGCGTATTCGCTTTCCTTGTACGTTGAAATAACATCTTTGTATTTGCCTATCGCGGCAGAGTAATTTTTAGCGTATTCATAAGTCACTGCATCCATAAACATTGAAGACATAGAGTTATCGCCGAGAATCTTTGCGAATACCGTGTCATACTTTCCGAATCCGATGTCAATCAGACTGTAAGTATCGAAAGAAGGATAACTTGAGCCGTCAAAAAGCGGGTCGTATTCCACGGAGCCGTTCGATACGTTAAAATACAAAGGATCGAAACTTGAATTATTCCAGTAGTTATTCGTTGCATATAATATTCCGTATTCCAGAGTCGACGGAATATCGCCTTCGATATAATCGTTTATGCCCGAATAAACAGTGTTATATCCTTCGTTAATCGAGGGATATGATTCTTCCGAAATATAAATAGCCGCCGCGGAAGGATTTCCCGACAGGTTGTTTCTACCGCCGTACCAGTATAGGGTCGTACCGGCATTAATCGGGCTCATTATGGGCACGGAATTCTTTTTCAGGTCGAGGAAAACCTGCGATGCGTTCGTGAAAGTATTGCCGTACAGATTCGGGGATGAATAACTCGCGACGAGGGAGTAATTGAAATAAGAAACCGTATTGTTTTTAATCGCGCTGTTAGAGTTGTCGAGATACATACCGTATGTCGAGCCTGTCTGTCCGGTAATAGCGTTTCTTGAAATAAACGGCGAACTATGAAGCAGGTTGATGCCGTTTACGGAATTGCCGATAGTATTTCCGATAATGTTGACGTTTACGGGCGAGCAGTATTCAAGCCACATTCCGATGCTGAATCCGTTCGTCTGCGAAGAACTGACAGTATTATCCTTTAACAGAATGTCGCTGCTGTTAAAAGCATAAATACCGTTAACAAGTTGTGTCGATGTTGTTGAATTTATTATGCTGCAACCGGTTATGACGGTTGAAACATCGTCGGAAATCTCGCTCACTCGAAGTTTGTCTTCAATCGTGATGCCGTTTACGGCATTTTCGATTATGCAGTTTTGGAGAGTGTCTTTGGACAAATCAGAAAGATAAATTCCCGACCAGGTCGCGTTTGATGTAAGCGGAATGAATTTGGAGTGTTTCGCCGAGATTCTCGCTCCGTTTTCAAAAACGATTTTCGAGTTCTGACCGAATTTTATCGCGCTGTTTGAGTCCATCTGAAGCAGTGTTTCGGAACCCTGAAAGTGCAAAGTTGTATTTTCGGGAATTTCAAACGACGCACCGCTTGATAGTATATATCTTGTACTGTCGCTGATATATACGTCGGGCGACCAGACACAATCATTAACGTATAAGCCAGATTCAAATATGACAGTAAGTGTTCCATAATTTATTGCTCCGTAATTGCAAAAACTTCCACCCGGTCGAACAATTACTTTAGATGAAGGATGTCCGGCGAATTTTGAACCTTCGTACAGAATTAAATACCCGTGATTGCGAATGTCAACGATGGAATTGCTTCCCATAACAAGCCACCCATTTTGTTTGATTTCGGATTTACAATACGCATTTGTAATTAGTTGCACATTATTGTCAACAGAACCTGTCTCAAGCCACAAGTAAGAATCAGGGTCAACTTCTATTTGACCGCCTTTATAGTATCCGGTGTATTGATTCAAAGTGAATGTTCTTGGTCCGTTAGTACTACTTTTTATTTTCATTGTCGCACCGTCGGTGATTCTGATAACAGGTACAACGTGATATGTATTATAATAACTGAACGTTTGAGGTGTGTTAACCGACTTATTTATATCAAGATTTAACGTTAATGTTCCATGTCTTTCTTCAATTTCATCATCAAAATAAAAAAATGGATATTCCTGGTTTTGAGTAGGGTGTTCAGTAAACACATTTTGATCACAATTCACCCTCGACTCTTGCGGAATTACTGAATATGGATTTGGAAGATATCCGATAGTATTATTTGATTCGCCCTCATCGTAAAAGAAATTCCTTTCTCCCCAATAGTTAACTACTTTTGCCCTTCGCCAAGCGTATGGATTATTACTATAAGGGTCCCAATTTTTTATCCAATAACAACTTAGAGAGTCATACTTTACTTTTCGTTCATATCCAAGTCGTGAATGAAAAAAAATATCTCGCCGTTCCTATAATATATTCCGAAGTCATCCATATGCGCTCCGTCATATTCAACGATTATTGAATCTGTATTATTAAAAACCACTTTATATATTCCAGGTCCAATGCTTCCGTAGATTCCGGCACTGGGAGCTGTATAACCAGTTCCATAATCGTTGTCACCATTCAGCATGAATTCATTCACAAGAAATGAATCAATAATAAGTACATTTAAAAGGTTATTGTTAAGAATTATATTGCCAACATTGTAATCAAAAATTTTTGATGGCTCGTCACTAATTCCATCTTCCAGAACGTTCAATCTGTGCTGTGCGATTAAATTATATTGCCCTTTTCCATTCATAATCATACTAATAGGAAATATTTTTATC
>DATMXZ010000351.1:0-6226 GCA_035561235.1 Ignavibacteria bacterium | reverse complement strand
CTCTCAAAGAATGGATTTAAAATCAAAATTAATATCGGAATACAAAGAACTGGAGAAGACACTCACTCCGGGCATCGCCCGCGATGAGGCGATAGCCGCTTTCGAGAGCGTTGGTTTTCCGGCGAAGAAGAACGAAGAATGGCGGTTCACTAACATCGCCCCGATAACGAACGGCCCTTTCACTGTCCGTACGGATTCGGCAATCGGCGTAAAGAAACTCGAAAAATACAAAGAGTATAATTTCGATGCGAACGTCATCGTAATCCACAACGGACATTACAACGGCGAACTCTCGAAGATTCACAACACAGACAGCAAAATTATAATCGGTAATTTATTCGATGCGAAAAACATCAAGAGCGCTGCCGTGAAGAATCTCTACGGGAAATCCGCGCTTGCGGCCGCCGACGGATTCACGGCTCTCAACGCGTCGTTCTCCGGCGCGGGCGCATTCGTTCTGGTTAAGAAAAACGCGCGTCCGGAGAAGCCGCTCATAATACTGAACATCACGGATTCAAGCGACACGATTTCAAACACTCGAAATCTTATCATACTCGAGGACAACGCTTACGCTGACGTCAGCGAAGTGTATTATTCGGAAAACAAGAACGTTTCGAACTGCGTTACAGAGATTTTCCTTTCTGAGAATTCCGAACTGCATCACAACAAGATTCAGAACGACGGAATTGAATCCTTCCACGTCGGCACTACTTCCGTGCATCAGGAAAAATCGAGCAGACTTTATTCAAGCGTGATTTCTTGGGGCGGGTCATTCATCCGCAATACGCTTAACTCGCTAATCGACGGCGAAGGAATCGACTGTTACTTCCGCGGTTTCTATCTCGCGAAGGAGAATCAGTTCATTGACAACCACACTCTCGCCGACCACGCGAAACCCGCGAGTCACAGCAACGAACTTTACCGCGGCATAATCGACGCGAACGGCTCGGTGGTGTTCAACGGAAAAATTATGGTGAGAAAAGACGCGCAGAAAACGAACGCGTACCAGACTAACAACAACATTCTTCTCTCGGACGACGCCTCGGCAAACGCGAAGCCGCAACTTGAAATCTTCGCGGATGACGTTAAGTGCTCGCACGGAGCGACCACAGGACAGATTAACGAAGATGAAATTTTCTATCTCCGCGCGCGCGGCATAGGGGAGTCGGAAGCCCGCAAGATGCTGCTTTCCGCGTACGCCCGCGAGGTCATAGACGAAATAAGTTTCGGACAGATGAGAGAACTCGTCACCGCGAGGCTTGAGGAAAAATTAAGTTCATAATGTTTGACTTACTTATTTATAATATAGTTTTGATTTTTGAATGATGTTCGAAGCAGAAAAAATAAGAAAAGATTTTCCGATACTCGACGTTCAGGTGAACGGGAAGAGGCTCGTTTATCTTGATAACGCGGCGACCACACAGAAACCGAAACAGGTAATCGACGCTCTCGTGAAATATTATTCCGAAGAAAACAGCAACGTCCACCGCGGGGTGCATTTCCTCAGCGATAAAGCGACTACGCTCTATGAAAATTCAAGAAAAACAATCGCGGAATTTATCAACGCGGGGAAGCCCGAGGAATTAATCTTCGTACGCGGCACGACTGAGGCGATTAACCTCGTCGCTTCGTCCTACGGAGAGGTTTCTGTCGGAAAGGGAGATGAGATAATTGTTTCCCATCTTGAGCATCATTCGAACATAGTTCCGTGGCAGATTCTGTGCGAAAGAAAAGGCGCATCGCTGAAAGTCATACCCGTAAACGATTCGGGCGAACTCGACATCGAAGAGTACAGGAAACTTTTAAGTTCCAAGACGAAGATTGTCGCCGTAAATCATATATCCAATTCACTCGGTACGGTTAATCCCGTGAGAGAAATCATACGTCAGGCGCACGACGCGGGAGCGGTCGTATTAATCGACGGAGCGCAGGCGGTTCAGCATACAAACGTTGACATTCGCGGACTGGACGCCGACTTTTACGCGTTTTCGGGACACAAGATGTACGGTCCGACCGGAATCGGAATACTATACGGAAAAGAAAAACTTCTCGACTCGATGCCTCCTTATCAGGGCGGCGGCGATATGATAAAGAACGTGTCGTTCGAAAAGACGACGTACAACGAACTGCCGTATAAATTCGAAGCGGGCACACCTGACATTTCGGGAGCAATCGTAATGACGGAAGCGGTAAAATATATAAATGAAATTGGAATTGAAAATATCGCGGGGCACGAGCGCGAACTTCTTGAATACGGAACGTCGAAACTTAGCGAAATAGACGGGTTCCGGCTTGTTGGAAACGCGAATGAAAAAGCGAGCGTGATATCGTTTCTTCTCGACGGTATTCATCCGTATGATACGGGCGCGATACTCGACAAGATGGGAATAGCGGTTCGAACGGGGCTTCATTGCACCGAGCCGCTTATGAAGCGTTTCGGAATACCCGGAACGGTGCGCGCGTCAATCGCGATGTATAACACGAAAGAGGAAATCGACGCGCTTGTTAATGGAGTTATAAAGGCGAAAAAAATGTTATCGTAAGAGCGGAAGTTAGTAGTTATCCCGACAAGTCGGGACGCAAAGAACGCGGAAGTTAGAAATTAGAAATTAGAAGATAATAGTTAGTAGTAAGAAGATAGAAGATAGTAGTTAGAAGAAAAGCGAAATAATCACGCTGTCATTCCTGTCCGCCGCGTCGGACTTGGCAGGAATCCGGTACAAACACAGATAAAAGAGGTGAAAAATATAACCGAAATAGAGAACGAAATAATCGAGGAGTTTTCTTTCTTTGACAACTGGGAAGAGAAGTATGAATACATAATCGATTTCGGGAAGAGCCTGAAGCCGATGAACGCGGCTTATAAGACAGATGAAAACAAGGTCGCCGGATGCGTCTCGCAGGTTTGGCTGCATTCCGATTATAGGGACGGACGCGTTACGTTCGAAGCCGACAGCGACGCGATTATTACCAAAGGACTCGTCGGACTTCTCGTGAAAGTCCTTTCAGGACAGAAACCGGCTGACGTCGCGAATGCCGAACTCGCTTTCATTGATAAAATCGGTATGAAAGAGCACCTGTCTCCGACACGCTCGAACGGGCTGGTGAATATGATTAAACATATGAAGCGGGCGGCAGGCGCATACGCTTCAATTAGCAATTAACAATTAACAATTAACAATTAACAATTAAGATCAAGAGCGTTACTCGCGGATTATGGTATCAATATTCAGCTCCGAAGAAGCGACATCTTGGTAGAATCCGTAGGAGCGGCATCGAATAGGATAGACAAAATATATGCAGGAAGAAAAAAAAGAAAATAATCCGGACCCTGAAGTATTGAGGGAAGAAGTCATAAAGGTTCTCAAGAACTGCTATGACCCCGAAATACCCGTGAATATATACGACCTCGGTCTCATTTATGACGTTAGCATCGCCGAGAACGGCGACGTTCTCGTTGTTATGACGCTCACGTCACCCGCCTGCCCTGTTGCGGGAACGCTTCCGGGCGAAGTGCAGGAAAAACTGCGCGAACATCCTATGGTGCACGACGCTCGCGTCGAAATAACTTTTGACCCGCCCTGGTCATTCGATAATATGTCCGAAGAAGCGAAGTACGAACTCGGATTCATATAATACTCAAAGACGAAGAAGGATTTCCTGAAAGTCTTTACACGCCTGCAGCCTGAACAATCGCAAAGTTAAAACGCCTATATCAAAATAACATTTGTGATTTATTATCTCTTGAGAAGTTTCGCATATCAATTCGGAAGATAATTGCAGTCTGAAGATTGCAGATTGATAAGTGTTTAATTTAAAATTTTCGATTTATAATTGCTCCGCGATGTATCCTGCTTTCGCGAGAGTATCTTTTACGATTTGACCGTCAACCTCATCACCCTTAACTGTCAGAATTTTGTCGGCATTGTTGATGTCAACGCTCCATTCAACGATTCTTTTTTCATCGTTTAAAAACGGAGTTATTTTCGCGATGCAATGATTGCAGTTTACGTTAGTTTTGAATTTCAGTTCTTTCATTATATTCTGAAATTTATTTTTTCTTCTTTATTTCTCTTTTTGATTTTTTATTTTTGATATATGATATCTATCAAACATGTTTCCTCGAAGCAGACTCAAAGTTCATCGAATCCTCTCTCAAAGAATTCCGAAATCTCTTTGCATAAATCTTCTTCATCAGGACCGTCGAATCTTCCCTCGAGCACCGAGCCCTGTTCCGCCGCTAAAGTCATAACGCCGATGATGGATTTTCCGTTCACCTCGAAGCCGTCCTTCGAAATGAAAAAATCCGCCTTATACTTCGCGGCAATCTTAACGAGTGTCGATGCGGGACGTGTGTGCATCCCCGCCTTATTAATTATTTTCAGTTCTTTTGTTATCATCTACAGATATCGGTTTCTATTAGAAGTATAAATTAACCACTGTCATTCCAGCATGCTCTTAGCTGGAATCCAGGATTCCTATCTATTGTATAAACCTTCGGATTTCATCCTATGCACCTCTTCTTTTAAAAATATCCTCTGTTCTTCGTCTGTCAATTCAAAATATAAATCGTTCCATTCCCTGTTATTCTTTTCTATCAATTGTAGTTTCCATTTCCTATGCCAAGTCTTAATGTGTGTCTCTCTTGCAATTGCATCATGAACATTACGGAATTCTTCGAAATAAACTAGTTTGTCAGTGTTGTATTTCCCGGTGAATCCTTCATTAACTTTTTCCCTGTGTTCCGTTACCCGTTTCAAGAGATTCCTTGTTACACCGGTATACAATGTTCCATTCTTCTTACTTGCAAGAATATAAACATAGAATGTTTGATTCGTGCTCATTTGTTTACCCTCCTTGCTTTTTTTCTCTGGATTCCAGCTAAGAGCATGCTGGAATGACAGCCAGATTAAGAGTTCCTACGTCGTCCGTGTCAGCAGCATATCCGAAAACCACTTCAGCATTTCCTTAGCTTCAGAATCCTTAATTCTTTCCAGCGAAGCGTTTGCTTTATACGTGTACTCTTCAACTTTCGCTGACGCGTCTTCAAGAACTCCGTACTTCTCGTACACTTTTTTAAATCTGATTATATCTCCGTCGTTCTTCACGCCCTTATTCTCAATCACGCTGTTCAGCAAAGCCCTGTCCGCCTCGTCAGTCGCGGTTTCCAGCGCTTTCAGAAGCAGATAAGTCTTTTTGCCTTCGCGCAGGTCGCCGCCGGTTTTCTTTCCGAACTTCTTTTCGTCCGCTATGATGTCCAGCAGGTCGTCCTGAATCTGAAACGCCAGACCCGTATTGAGCGCGTAATCTTTCAGCGCGTCGATTTCCTTTTCTGTTCCGCCGCCAACCAGCGCTCCGATTTCGGCGCAGCACTTCAGCAGTTCCGACGTCTTCTTGTCAATCATCATTATGTATTCGCTGATGCTCACGCACTGCCGTGTCTCGAACTCCTTATCCCACGACTGCCCCTCGCACACTTCGATGATCGCCTCTGTAAATGCTTTCGCCGCGTCCTGAATTCTTGCCGATTTCGTTTTAAGAAGCAGTCTGTACGCGAAGCCGAGAAGACCGTCACCCGCGAGAATCGCCGTATCGCGGTTCCATTTTTTATGAATCGTTTCGCGTCCGCGCCGCGTATCGGCGTTATCCATTATGTCGTCGTGCACGAGCGTAAAATTGTGAAGAATCTCGACTGCCGCCGCCGCGGCCAGCGCGTCATTCCCGCTGCCGCCCGCCGCCTCGCAGGAAAGCACGAGCAGAATCGGGCGAATCCGTTTTCCTCCGCCGTCAAGAATATAACGCATCGGCTCGTAAAGGCTCGCAGGCTCTGTCTTTTTGCACACCTCAGCGAGTTTGCTCTCGATAACGTCCTTGTATGCTTTATACCTTTCCTGAAATTTTTCTTTCGATGTCGAAACGTTCACGCTCATAAAATTTTAGTATAATATTAAAAATACCGAAATTAAAGTTGTAATAAAATTGAATTGGCAGGGCGGTGTGTGATGGAAAATATACTCTAATTGCTGTTCGATGCCGCTCCTACGGGGTTGATGATAAAATTGTTCGGGATCTAATTGTTATTTGTTAATCGTTATTTGCTAACTGAAAAACCGCTCTCGCTCTAATTACTAATTACTAATCGTTAATTACTAATTGTTTTTCTATGCCGCTCCTAAGGAGCTAACTACTAACTACTAACTACTAACTACTAACTACTAACTACTAA
>DATMXZ010000350.1:0-2630 GCA_035561235.1 Ignavibacteria bacterium | reverse complement strand
ATATTATATTCGGTAAGAAAATAAACTCGGAAAAGTTTTCAGGATGGCTTTCTTCGGTTTTCGTTCTAATCCCTTTTTTAATAGGCGTTGCGGCGTTATTTCAATTACTGAGCCTTCCTGAAGATTCAAGGAAGATCATATTCACTTATTTCAACTGGATATCGGCAGGAACACTCACGGTAAATTATTCATATTTCATTGATCCCCTTTCGCTTGTAATGATACTTGTAGTAACAGGCGTAGGCTTCCTGATACACGTTTATTCAATCGGTTACATGCACGGAGATAAGGAGTATGCTAAGTTTTTCGCATACCTGAATCTGTTCATATTCGCGATGCTGCATCTCATCATAGCGGACAATTTCCTGCTTGTGTTTTTAGGCTGGGAGGGTGTCGGTTTATGCTCTTATCTTCTGATAGGATTCTGGTACGAGAAAAAATTCACCGGAGACGCGGCGAAAAAAGCGTTCATCGTGAACAGAATCGGTGATTTCGGATTTCTAATTGCAATGTTCTTTATTTTTACTAATTTCCAGACACTCGATGTATTATCATTTCTGGGGCAAATCGCCGGTTATCCCGTAAATAATGCCCTTCTCATAGCAATAGCATTGCTTTTCTTCCTTGGAGCGACCGGAAAGTCCGCTCAGATTCCGCTTTATGTGTGGCTTCCTGACGCCATGGCGGGTCCGACGCCCGTGTCCGCTCTAATTCACGCCGCCACAATGGTTACGGCAGGCATTTATCTAATCGCAAGAACATCGCTTTTGTATGCTCTCGCACCGTACGCTTCCAATATAGTATTAATTATTGGAATTGCAACGGCTATTTTATCCGCTACTATAGCGGTTAAGCAAAATGATATAAAGAAAATACTAGCATATTCTACTGTATCGCAATTAGGTTTCATGTTCATTGCTCTCGGAACGTTGTCGTTTGTAGCCGCGATATTTCATCTCGTAACTCACGCTTTTTTCAAGGCGCTAATGTTCCTGGGAAGCGGTTCTGTAATTCACGGAATGCACGAGGAACAGGATGTCAGAAAAATGGGCGGTTTAAAGGACAAGATGAAGGTTACATACATAACATTCCTGATTGGCGCGTTCGCGATATCCGGTATACCTCCCCTTTCGGGATTCTTCAGTAAAGACGAAATTTTATACAAGACATTTATCGGAGCGGGAGTCTTTCCGTACTTACTCGTGCTTATAACAGCGGGATTCACCGCATTTTACATGTTTAGGCTTGCGGGACTCACATTTTTCGGTAAACCGAGATACGATGAAAATCATATTCATCCGCACGAGTCGCCTAAGAGTATGACCGTTCCTTTAATCATACTCGCTGTTTTATCCGCTATCGGCGGTTTCATCGGCCTTCCTCATATTATTGGTTTTAACGTTCTGGAGCACTGGCTCGAGCCTGTTTTCAGGAACGCGAATCTTGCCGTAAGCATGTATAAGCCTGTAGTTGAGCATCCGGCATTGACAGAATGGATATTATTAATCGTATCGGTTTTGGTGGCTGCCGCGGCGATTATTATTTCATTCAGGAAGTATTCGAAGCAGGAAAAATTCGAGGAAGAAAAAGGATTCGGAAAGATTGTCAGGAACAAGTATTATGTCGACGAGGCTTACGACAAAGCGGTCGTTAATCCTGTATTCCGTTCATCTGAAAGTTTCCTATGGAAGATTTTCGACATAAAGATTATCGACGGTTTTGTGAACGGCGTAGCAAACACGGCGTCGCGGTTCAGTCTGGACTGGAAGAAATTACAAACCGGTGTCGTTCAGGATTATGCAGCCCTCGCAATCACCGGTATAATCGGAATAATTCTTTTCTTCCTGTTTAAGTAGTAAATTTACTTTTTCTGATTTTTTAGTATGTATTCAGAGATATCAGCGATATCCTGGTCGGAAATTAGTTCATACGGATAGAAAGGCATGAACTTGGCCCCTATTCTGATATGATACACGATACTTTTCAGATTACCCTCGAAATCCTCGAACAATGAAGGCACTCTTTTAACCGTCGTCCCTCCGTGGCAGAAATTACAGGTTTCCTTGAAAATTCTTTCACCGTTTTTGATGTCAGGTGTAAGCGCTGCAATCCTGTTCTGGTCCTCTTTAAGTTTAGCCTTGTCGGGTTTAGGAAGGGCTATTGTAGTAAGTTTCACGACGTGCGACTCCCCTTTCAATAGCGACCCGAAGTAAGCGTTGAAAGCCTGAATTTCCTCGGCTGTAATCGGTCTTCCCATTTTCACGAATGTTTCCCAGCAAACGCTTGAGCCCGCGCCTGTATTCTTAACCTCATCGCCTGTAATAGTACCCGCGAACACGGTCTGTCTTTTATCCGCGCCGATAACGTCGGCAAAGTACTTCGTGTTAAGGTTTTCCTTATTTGTTCCGTCGCTGTGGCAGTCGGCGCATTTAAGCCCGGTCAGTTTCGAGGAGGTATAGAAAAGTTCTTTCCCTTTCGAGACGATATCTCCGCCTGAATTCTTATCGTTCTTCAAATCCGCCGTTTCATTATTCTTCGAGCAGGACGAAACGCCGATCAATACCGCGGCGGACAAAACAAATAAAAAGTATTTTTTCATATTTTTACGATTTATTAGTAAAACAATGTAA
>DATMXZ010000349.1:0-4138 GCA_035561235.1 Ignavibacteria bacterium | reverse complement strand
GGTTTATTTTTGCTGGTAGGAATATTTATTGTTTCCTTATCATCAAATTTACAGTCGCACACCTCCGGTAAGTTCATGTATATCGGAGCCAACAAGTGCGCCGGTGCCTGTCACAAGTCAGATGCTCAAGGCAAACAACTTGACATCTGGCAAAATTCCAAGCATTCTTCAGCATGGAAAACTCTCGAAACTCCCGAAGCGGACAAGATAGCGCAGGACAAGGGATTCAGCACGAAAGCGAGCGAAACCCCCGCGTGTATCAAGTGTCACGTGCTCGGTAAGGACATAGATCCTTCCGAACTGACGGAAACATTCGACAAGACGCAGGGCGTCCAGTGCGAATCCTGCCACGGAGCGGGTTCAGAGTACAAAGCAATGTCAATTATGAAAGACAAGCAGAAAGCCATCGAGAATGGGTTGAACGTTCCTTCGGACATCGCTGCATTCTGCACAGGCTGTCATAATTCAGAAAGCCCGACTTTCAAGGAATTCAAGTTCGATGAAGCCTGGGCGAAGATTCAGCACAAGAAACCGTGAACGTGATTTTTCTTACCGGGGTTCCGCCAATAAGCGGAATCCCGGTAACATTTTGAAGAAATCTTTTTATAATAATACTTCAAACTATGAGGAAGTTTATTCTACTTACAGCCGTTCTGTTTTTTGCCGTACAGTTGTCGGGTCTTGCTCAGACTTTAAACCTGAGGTTGAACAACTATTTCTACACCTGGAAAAGACTCGATGCGGTTCCCCAGCAAGGAACAGATGCAGAATATACAACACATCTGAGAGGCTATCAGAATCTCTCCTTCGATCTGAATTACGGTAAGTGGACCGTAAGTTCATTCATTCAGACCGATGAGGATGTAATAAAGAAAGTCGGAAGAGGTTTCTCTTACCGGTTTTATGATGCTTACATCAAGGGAACAAATCTCTTCAACGCTCTCGACCTGAAACTCGGCAGACAGTATGTTTCCGCCGGTTCGGGAAAGGGAACGATTGAAGGCGCGAATTTCAAACTGAAACTCGGGCAGAAAAAAGAATATCAAATAACCGCTTACGGCGGGTATCTGACTCCGCTCGAATATGACTTCAGCGGTTACAAGTACAAACTCACTGACAACTTCCTCGCGGGCGGTCAGTTCATATTCTACGGAGTTAAAGACCTCACCGTCGGATTGAGTTATGCGATGAAGAGAAGGGCTCTCGACCCTTATTACACGCTGAGAGCCGACGAGATCTTCCAGCCTAAAGTGGTTTACATAGAGACCGAATCCAAAGCGGAGCAGTACGGAGGACTTGACCTTGCGTACAGATTGATGAAAAAGCACAATTTCTACGCGAAGGCATATTATGATTTTAACCGTATGAAATTCCAGAGAGGAGAATTCAACGCGAGCATAGCGCTCAATAATAAGTGGAGATTCTCCGCGGGATATTTCTACAGGGAGCCGCAAATCGCCTATAACACGATTTTCTGGGTCTTCGAACACAAGAAATATCAGGAAGTCGAAGGCGGTCTCGATTACACTGCGGATTTATTAGGAACGAATCTTAATGTTTACGGAAGATTCGGCGGAGTGTTCTATGAAAACGACAACTCGCTGAAATTCCAGTTAGGCGCTTCAAGCCAGTGGTACGGACTGGGCATTACAAAATACACGGGCTACGCGGGCGAATCGGAAGGCGTTTACGCTTACTTCAACAAGGAAATGATAAAATCGCTTCTGACTCTTTCGTCAAGCCTGAATTACTCGAGATACAATCTGGGAAACGAGAACATTGAAAAAACAGATGTGTTCGGCGGAATGCTCGGACTTACATACAGACCCATTTCAAAACTCTCTATCGATGCGCAAGGACAGTTCATAACGAACGAGATTTACAAATTCGACACGAGGTTCATGTTAGGGTTTAATTACTGGTTATTCACAAAATTCTAATAAATCGGCATAAGCAAAATCAAAAATTGAAATCATGAATTTAAAAAAATTCTACATAGTGTTTTTAGGGTGCGCGCTGCTGTTTGTTACCTTGACGGCTTATGTTTCTAAAAATAAGAGTTTAACGGGGGTTTTCGGGAAATCCGAATTGCTGAACGGCGCTGACAACAAGGACGTCGTGAAGTTCAACCACTCGCTACATATCAAGGATGCGAGCCTCGCCTGCAAGGACTGCCATAAGGGGGTGTACGAGTCGGTTAAAGGCACCGACAATCTGATGCCCGCGAAGAAAGACTGCGCAGCCTGCCACGACGTAAACGACCAGAAGAACTGCAACTTCTGTCATTACAGCAGCACATTCAAGAGATTCACGCGAACAGACCGTGAACTAATTTTCGCGCACAAAAACCATCTCACTCAGAATATCGACTGCAACGTCTGCCATTCTGGAATACAGAACGTGAAATATTCGTCCGAAGCTCCGAACGGCGGATTCCCGAAGATGGAAACGTGTTACGGATGTCACGACGGGAAAAAGCAGGTGAACAGCTGCGAGGCTTGTCATACTAACCTGACAAACCTTAAACCTTCTGATCACCTTAACAAGAACTTCCTGAACGAGCACAAGGTAATTTACGACGCCACATCGGGAAATACGAGCAGCAACTGCATGATGTGCCACTCGAACTATTTCTGCGAAGCGTGCCATCAGCCCGTGAAGTATCAGGGCGACAATGCTAACGGCAAATTCTACGCGCCGTACTACTCGAAAGACTTCGCGACGAGAACAGACAGAACGGCTCTTCAGAAATTAACGACCGTTCACGATTTGAATTACCAGTTCACGCACGGTCTTGACGCGAAGCAGAAGAGTTTCGAATGCAAGACCTGTCACGACCCTGTTTCATTCTGTTCATCCTGCCATCAGGATAAAGGGAATCTTCAGAGCGGATTCATGCCGAACAACCACCTGCTGCCGAATTTCAAGACTTTCGGAGTGAACACCGGGGGCGGCCTGCACGCGGTGCTCGCGAAGCGCGACATCGAATCGTGTGAATCCTGCCACAGCGTTAACGGCGCCGACCCGACGTGCGTTATGTGTCATTTCGACAACGACGGAATCAAAGGCACGAATCCGAAGACTCACGAATCGGGATTCATGAGCGACGAAAACGGGAACTGGCATAAGACAAAAGGATCGTTGTGCTACACCTGTCACACTGATGCAAATGCAAGACCTGACGGCGTCGCGGGAGTCGGCTTCTGCGGCTATTGTCACGGAACAAACACTAAATAAAAAAAGAGTATGAAAAAAATATTTATTTTTTATTCGCTGATAATACTTACAATCTTCGGCTTCATCTACGGATGCAGCGAGGTTAAAGACGACCTGGCCCTTGCACCTTCACCGGATTTTCACGGCGAAGGATGGCTTAGTCAGGCTTCTTCAAATTTCCACGGGAAGGTTATCGGAGCCGACAACTGGAACCTTGCGCAGTGCAAGTCCTGTCACGGCGCTGACTATTCCGGAGGAACAACGGGAGCATCCTGCAGAACGTGTCATACAAGCGGACCCGAAGCCTGCAACACTTGCCACGGAAACAGCGAGCACATTTATCCGCCTAAGTCGATTTCGGGAAAACTGCTTAATACGGATCCCGGAGTCGGCGCGCACGAGCAGCATCTCGTGAGCGATACGGCGCTGCGCAATTCGCGTCCTGTCGAATGTCAGGAATGCCATTTGCCTGTATCGTCTTTCTCCGATCCGAACCACATCCTCAAGGACGGAAAAACACAGGCGACTATAGTGTTCGGAGACCTCGCTAAGAAGACAACCGAAGGCGTAACACCGGACCCGCAATGGGACAAGAACACTCAGACTTGTTCAGGCACGTATTGCCACGGCAATTTCAAGAACGGCAACCAGAACGCCGCACCGGTTCACAACAATCCGAACTCGGTTTACTGCGGTACCTGTCACGGCAATCCCACGACGGGAAATCCCCTGCCGGGCGGAACGCATCCGACGAATCAGAATTGCTATCAATGCCATGGCGGCGTGATTAATTCGAACGGTGTTATAATAAATAAGAACCTTCACGTAAACGGAGCAGTAAATTTCAGCACGATGCATTAATATCTTTATAAGAAAATCCCATCCCGCAAGGGGTGGGATTTTTTTCGTTTAAGGCTGTTTT
>DATMXZ010000348.1:0-2038 GCA_035561235.1 Ignavibacteria bacterium | reverse complement strand
ACCATAGGGAGATACACTATGAAAAAAATCATGTTACTCTTTTTGATTTCTTTGCTGTCATTATGCGGGAGTTATATTATTGCTCAGGATGATATTGGTCCTGACACGAGGCTGAACGTACCGGGCAACTGGGGAATTAGCCCATCGGAAATAAATGAATTGCAGAACGTTGTTCAGGATACGCGAGTGCCTGAATATCTGCTTCGCGAGTACAATGCCGCCAAGAGGAACGGCAATGATAACGAGAAGATGCGTCTCGGTACTCTTATTGACACTTACCTTGGCGTTCCGGCTCCGACAACAGATCCGAACACTGTTCCGGTAACCGAGCCGAACAGGCCGCCTTTTAACGCCGACTGGGGAATAGGCGACATAAGGATTCACAACGGGGATGTCGCTTATTCAGGCGGTTTCAGACAATACGACCTGAAACAAGCGGAAGACGGAAACCTTTACCTTGTAGTCAACCGCAGGAACGTATCCGGAATAAACGGAATCTTTTTCGTCTATAGATCCACCAACGGCGGAAGGAACTGGTTGTACGTCAGCGGCGCTCAGAACGCGGGCGCATATTTCGGACAGGTATCGATGATTGTCGAGCCAAGGAGTTCGACGAATATGGATTCCACGAGAGTTATGATATATTACACATCAAGTTCAAATTCTTCGATGGATAACGCGGGACTTTACGTGACGTCATTCAGGAGAGACGGTACAGGTTGGCAGAACTTCACTGTAGGAACGCCGGGTTCAGGGAACAAGTTCCAGTATCCGTCAGCGTGCAGTGACGGAATATATTATAATACGGCGACATACATGCACTGCATCGTGATGGAAGTGACGAACGCGAACGCGATGGTATCATTGCGGCATTACAGAACGACGAACTGGTGCGAAACACACACTTCATCGACAATATTAACGACATACAATGATTTCTTCCCGTCAGCGGCATTCTGCCAGAAGAACGGCACCGACTCGGTTTACATTGCAGTTGAAAGACGCCTGACAAACAATGAGTATGAAATCAGAGTGCTTACAACACCCGATGCCCCTTCAACGGCATACTACGTTTATTATCTGACAGCGGCATCGACCGGAACAAAATATGAGAAACCCTGTCTCACCGTACAGCAGGAGCAATTCACCACGCCGAGGAAAATTTTAATAACGTCTACAAAGGACAGTTCTTATAGAGCCGCAAGATATCACGGTTCGACTAACGGAGGCAATTCCTGGTCGGTAAACTACGTGCTGGGACCGACGACGCAGAAATCGGATTTCACGTGGTGCAATTCGGATTCGCTGTCGCTCGGCGGCGGTTATTTTGTAGCGGCGTATGTTGATACGGACGGCGATTCGGTAACCGTGCGCAGGGGAGTTTTAGGCAGCATGGGCAGTTACTGGTACAAGAGGAACAGTTACCAGAGCACCGGCACTCTGCCGCCTGTCGTCGCGATTTACAAGACGGGGACGAACAAATACGCGGCATTCGCTTATGCGGGTTCGGGTCCGTCGGACATATATTTCAATCAGGAAAACCTGCCTGCAGTAGGCATTGAGCAAATCGGCACGCAGACGCCTGATAAATTCAGTCTCGAACAGAATTATCCGAATCCGTTCAATCCGGTAACGAGAATTCAATTCAACGTTCCCGCAAACGGATACGTAAACCTGACGGTATTTGACATACTCGGAAGGGAAGTTTCGGTACTCGTGAGCGAAAACCTTAAAGCGGGTTCGTACGCTTACACGTTCGACGCGTCGGGTCTCGTTTCGGGTGTTTACTTCTACAAAATAACAGCCGGTGATTTCACATCGGTTAAGAAAATGATGCTCGTGAAATAATCTTAATAATTTAAGTTAATGGGGCGGTCATTAGACCGCCTTTTTTTTATTCCTCAATATAATTCATAAGTCATTTCGATACCGGGAGCGGGACTTGCGGCGCCAATTAGTTGACAGACGAAAAAATGTTTTCTATTTGAAAACATTTTTAATTATATTCGATTAATATGACTGTTGATTTCCCCTTAAG
>DATMXZ010000347.1:0-3872 GCA_035561235.1 Ignavibacteria bacterium | reverse complement strand
ACACGTGAATCCGCACATAGCGAGAGAGATTTTACTTCAAACCATTGATTTTTAATATATTAGATTATAGAATTAATCTATAAAAATAATTCAAAAAATCACTTTGACACCGAAGTAATCAAGAAGGGATTTTGTTTTTTTCCAGTCAGGAAATTTTTTTGATAACAAATTGTAGAATTCGGAATTATGGTCACGATGAATCAAGTGACACAATTCGTGGACAATCAGATAGTTTATGCAACGAGACGGAGTTTTTATTAAATCCTGGTTTACGATTACTTTGTTTTTAGTATTACAACTGCCCCATCTTTTTTTCATTTTCTTAATTACAATTCCGGGTTCAGAAATATTATATTTTTTAAAGGCGGGCATCCATTTCTTAACCGCTTTATTGTAATATTTCAGGGCTTTTTCCTTATACCAATAGTCCAGCAATATTTCGACAACCTTTCTGTTATTCCCTTTGAGGGTATAAACAAAAATATACGGTCCTATTAGTTTAACTTCTTCGTCTTTGGATTTTACGACTTTAAGCCTGTACTGTTTACCCAGGTAAAAATGTGACTCACCGCTGACATATCTTCTTACCGGAATATTTTCCGAAAGAGATTCGAAAAAGGAGAGTTTTTCCGAAATCCATTTTAGTCTTTTTTGAATAATTGCATCAACTTTCTCCCGCCGGACGATTAAAGGGCACCTGACAATCACCCGTTTATCCGGTGTCACCGAGATACCGAGCGTTTTTCTTTTACTATGAATTACCGAATAAGTAATTAATCTATTTCCGTATCTGATTATATCCGACTGCATCAGTATCTGTGTTTTGCAATTTCAAGGGATTTTTCGATAATCGTGTCGAACTCTTCAACTGGCAAATCAAAGTTATAGTTATCTTTGAGGGAATAGAGAAAATCGTCGATTTCCTGTCTCATTTGATTCTGGACATTTACGTTAGAATGCCAATCCACTACGATATTGTTTCTAATAATATTGTCAATCGCGATTCCCAAATCCGCACAGACCCCGGATATTTTGGGTTTATCGGACGAATAATTTTCCAGTACTTCGAAACAGACACCAAAAAACGCTTTTGCCACATCCCTGCCTTTCAAGACATCCGGTACATCATCACCTGTACGGTTTAATACGGAATTCATAATATCCTTTACCCTGTTCAGGTACTCCGCGTCGCTAATACGTTTTTGCCGGAACTCTTCAATAACCTCTTCAAGCAATTTCGAAAATTTGGAGTAAAATGCGGGATCTTCGTCCATCTTCTCGGCAATCGATTTTGCCGTTCTTGTAGCAATCATATCGGCTTTTGCTGCCGTGCCTTCCATTTTTTCGACTTCCTCGCGGAATTTTTCTTTCTCAAAAATATTTACGGCTTCGGTTATTTTTATTATCTCATCGGATTTTATATGAGTATCTATCAACCGTTGAATTTGTTTTTCATACTGCTTGTAATCGATTTTATCGGAATACCTTTTTTGAACGGTTGCTCTCAAGGCAAGGAAAAATTTCGCATCATTCTTATACTCATTAATTTTAACCTCCGGAGTATTCTTATGAAAAGACAGAGCGGAGAGAGATATTTTCAGCGTTCTCGAGAAAACTGAAAGGCGGGAATAAAATTGTTCACGCAACGCATTATCAGCGAGCAAAGACTGAAACTTTTCAACATCGGTTGAACGGCGAATCGACTTAAACAAATCCCACAACTGAGAATGCAACTGGGGTATTTTTTCTATTTCGGCAGAAATATCTGTCAAAGTATTTTTTAAGTCATCTTCATCGAACTCAGACAGAGCAGTATAACTTGACAATGCAGAGTCAAGATTTCCCAATATGCCATAATAATCCAGCACATAGCCAAAGTCTTTACCTTCATACAAACGATTCACTCTCGCGATAGCCTGCAACAACGTGTGGTCTTTCAGGTTTTTAGCAATATAAAGAACAACATTACGGGGAGCATCAAATCCAGTAAGGAGTTTATCAACAACGATAATGATTTCCGGCTCATCGTTGTTCTTAAAAGCATTTATCAATTGTTTATTATACACTGATTCATTCCCGAATCTCTTCATCATGTTTTTCCAGAACAAAACGACTTTATCGCCCGGCGGATTATCAATATCGTCGTATCCCTCACGAGTATCGGGAGGAGAAATCAGAATTTCACTTTTTACAAGACCGATTTCGTCGAGATATTCCTTGAATTTGAGCGCGGCATTTTTCGAAGAGGTCGCCAACTGACCTTTAAATCCTGTTCCCTGCCATTCATTCTTGAAATGAAGGCTTATGTCCCAGGCGGTTCGATAAATTTTTTGTTCCGCCTCATTCAGGTGGTCAGCGGTGCTAAATTTTTTCTTCAGGTCCGTTTTTTCGGCATCCGACAAGTTTTCGCAGACCATATCAAAATAATTATCGATAGGAGCCTTCTCGACTTTTTGCACGACATGTCTGCCTTCATAAAGCAGGGGGACAACCGATTTATCTTCGACCGCCATATCGATTGTATAAGGGGTACCGATAAGACCGCCGAATTTCACCATTGTGTTCTTATCCTTTTTCATTATCGGCGTACCTGTAAATCCGATAAAGCAGGCATTAGGAAGGACCTTCATCATCTTGACATTTGCAATACCGTACTGGCTTCTATGGCTTTCATCGACAAGGACAAATATTTCAGAAGATTCATTTTTAAAGTCCCGGATATTTAATGCCGCATCGAACTTATCGATTACAGAAGTTATAATATCTTTAGTGTCGTCATTAATAAGTTTCATCAAATGCCTGCCGGACTTTGCCTGTATAACATTCTTGCCGCAACTGATAAAAGTCTTGAACAACTGCTCGTCGAGGTCGATTCTATCGGTAACGAGAACAATTCTAGGATTTCTGATAGAATTATCGAGTGCTACAGATTTCGCAAGCATAACCATGGTTATTGATTTACCGCTGCCCTGCGTATGCCAAATCACGCCGCCTGTTCGTTTGCCTTTATCTTTGACAAGAACTTTATCCATAGAATCTTTTACGGCGAAATACTGCTGGTAACGAGTAATTTTTTTCAGACCGGTATCATAGACAACGAACTTATATATTAAATCGAGAAGGCGTTCAGGTCTGCAGATATTATAGATTAGCAAATCCTGTTCGCTGAGAAATAGTTCTTCGGTTTCGAGAACTTCAAAATATTCACGTACATATTTGAAACGCGAAGAGAACAATTTCTTTTTCACATCTGATGGAAGAGGTGCATTTTTAATTTCTTTTAGACTGTTCTCATGTAATATTTTTTCATCCGATGAACTGAATTGTTCTTTCCAGGAAGCCCAGAATTCGGGGCGGGTGCCGGTTGTGGCATATTTTGCTTCATTTTCAGAAAGGCTAAGGAGCAATTGAGAATAAACGAACAAATTCTGAATACCGTCGTCCTGTTGATTTCTCAGATGCTGTGAAATTGCCTCTTCGAGGGGTTTTTTAATATCGGGTCTTTTGCATTCAATAACAACGAAGGGGATTCCGTTTACAAACAGAATAATATCGGGTCTATATGTAGAATTGCTTCCCGAGCGCTGAACTTCAAATTCTTCGGAAACATGAAATACATTATTGCCGATATTTTCCCAGTCTATATATTTCAGGCTAAAACTTTTTCTATCTCCTTCAATATTCTGTTCAAAACTTTTGCCGAGGGTAAGCAAATCATATACTTTTTCATTTGTTCGAATTAAACCATCAATCAAAGGAAAATCTTTCAAAGCATTTGCGGCATCGAGAATATTACTTTCGGAGAACGGATATTCCTTGCCTTTATAATTAATCCGGTTGATTTTTTTCAATTGCCCGACAAGAACATCGTC
>DATMXZ010000346.1:0-7129 GCA_035561235.1 Ignavibacteria bacterium | reverse complement strand
CAAATAATGGGCGAGGCATAAAATTCAAATTTTTGTCGGTGAAAACCGCAGGTAAGCGGGCAAAAGAATTTTTCGCAGTCCGTTTTCAATTGATTGTTTTCTAATTTATTGTTTTTTTTGCATGAACGTCTTTATAATTTATTGATGATTTCACTTAAATTTCTTTACACAGCCCGAATCACTAACCGGTTTTCACTACATACGAAAAATTATTTTGAATCATTAAATCACATACACAATGTTTAAATCCTTCATGCCGAAGCAGCCGAAGTTTTTCGAATTGCTTGCAACGCTTACAGAGGAAGCGCACAACGCGGCAAAGATACTGAACGATATCGTGCACAATATAGAGAACTTGGACGAATACGCCTCCGAAATCCACGTCATAGAAAACAAGTGCGACGAGGTAACACATAAAATTGCAAACGAACTTAACGAAACATTCATAACCCCCATAGACAGGGAAGATATTTTCGCGATAATGAATGCGCTTGACGACGTTACCGACGGGGTTGACAGAATAGCGTCAAAAATGAAACTGTATAAAATAAAAAACCCTCTGAAATTCGGTCCGCAGTTAGCGGGAATCCTTTTCAGGCAGACCGAATTGCTGAACGAGGTCGTGAGAAGCATGCAGGGTGACTACAAAAAAACTCTCGAAAAACTGGTTATAATCAGAAATCTCGAGACCGAAGGAGATTCGGTTTTCAGAGACGCGATAACATATCTTTTTGAAAACGAAAAGGACGCCATCGAGGTAATAAAGAGAAAGGAAATTCTTGAGAATTTCGAAAAGGCGGTTGACAAATGCCAGACGGCTACGATTGCAATCGAAGGAGCATTAATAAAGAACATATGAACATGCTTGAAATAGTTCTGATTGTGATTTTCATCGCTCTCGTTTTTGACTTCCTGAACGGGTTTCACGATTCGGCGAACTCAATCGCGACGATTGTTTCCACCCAGGTTTTAACACCACAGAAAGCCGTTCTCTTCGCGGCTTTTTTTAATTTCATCGCGGCATTCACTTTTGACGTGGCGGTCGCGAAGACAATAGGGAACGGTCTCGTACACATTTCGGACATTGACATATGGGTGCTTACCGCGGGACTTCTCGGCGCGATTTTCTGGAACCTGATCACCTGGTACTTCGGAATTCCCGTGAGTTCGTCCCACGCGCTTATAGGCGGTTACGGCGGCGCAGCGGTGATGAAACTCGGGTGGGGAGTGTTGATTCTTCCCGCGTGGATAAAGGTGGTCGTGTTCATAGTGGTAGCCCCGCTTCTTGGTCTTGTAATTGGTTATTTCAATATGGTTGTAACAACCTGGATAGTTAGAAACAAGAAACCACGCAAGGTTGACAAGGCTTTCAGAAAACTCCAACTTATATCTGCAGGCTTTTACAGTTTCGGACACGGTACGAACGACGCCCAGAAGACAATGGGTATAATAGCGGGCGTTCTCTTTTCCGCGAAGTTCATAGATTCGTTCTACGTTCCGTTCTACGTTGTAATTTTGTGCCACGCGGCTATCGCGCTCGGCACGATGTACGGCGGCTGGAGAATCGTTAAGACGATGGGAATGAAGATAACAAAACTTAAACCCATCGGCGGCTTCTGCGCCGAATTCGCGGGCGCCACGACGCTTCTCGGAACGGCCCTTCTCGGCATTCCTGTCAGCACTACGCAGACAATTACGGGCGCAATCGTGGGAGTCGGCAGCACGCAAAGGCTTTCCGCCGTTAGATGGGGCGTGGCCGGAAAGATAGTCTGGGCGTGGATCCTGACAATTCCGCTTTCCATGATTTCAGGCGCGCTTTTTTACTGGATAATTTCCCTTTTCCTCTGATTTATTATTTATGATTTTATGATTAGCCGAAACGTCATTATTACGGGCGCGACATCGGGCGTCGGAAAGGCTCTGGCGCTCAGGGTCGCTCGAAGAAAAGCGAAACTCATAATGTTTTGCAGGGATAAAACCAAAGCGGAACACGTTAGAAACGAACTAATCCAAAAATCCGGTAACGAAGACATACACATTATTATTGCAGACCTTTCATATATGGAATCCGTGAAAGAGGCTGCCGCAAGAATAAAAAGAACATTTCCGGAACTGTACATGCTCGTGAACAACGCGGGCTGCTCCGTTATAAAACGAACAATCACGGAAGAGGGTGTCGAGAAAACATTCGCATCGAATTATCTGGGGCATTACATACTCACGATGCTTCTCGTTGACTTTATGAAGGCATCGGCCCCCTCAAGAATAATTAATGTCGCCTCTCAGGCGCACGCGAAAATCGACTTTGATAATATTTCAGGAGAAAAAAAATACAACTACTTCACGGCTTACAAATATTCAAAAGCGGCTAACATACTCTTCACGTTCGACCTCGCTGAAAAACTTAAGGACACGGGAATCACGGTCAATTGCGTTCATCCCGGCGTCGTAAGGTCGAACATTTATGACAACATTAAAGGAATAAACAAACTGCTCATAAAGTCGATTTGGCCGTTCTTCATCACCCCGGAGAAATCCGCGGATATGATAATGCCCCTGCTCTTGTCGAAAGATTTCAGGAACATAACGGGTAAGTATTTTGTAAAAGGAAAAGCCGTGTGTCCGAAAAATGATGTTGACAATGCTTCGGACAGAATGAAACTTAGAGAGTTGAGCGAAAAATTAACCCAAATAAAATTATGAAAACACTGAAAGTACTCGCAATAATTTTGACCGCGCTTATTATGGCGGGGTGTTCCGCGCAAAAACCAACCGATACAACGAGCAGTAAGATGCTTATAAACGACATCTGGGCGCTTACTAAAATAAATAACACCGACATCGTTAAAGTAACGGGAAAAACACAGCCGATGATTGAAATTCATTTAAACGGCAACCGCTTTCTTGGGAACACGGGATGCAACGAGATGAGCGGCACGGTAGTCGTCGGCGACAAGTCGATTAAATTCTCGGACATATCGCAGACGAAAATGTTCTGCGACGACTCTCCCGAGATTGAATTCCTTAACGGCCTGAAAAAAGCCGATACTTGGGAAATCAGCAAACTAACGCTTTACCTGAAATCGGGAAATGACGTTGTTCTCACTTTTAAAAAAGTAGATTAAAACTTATTTTGTTCCTTTAAAAGCAAAAACCAATAAATGGACATAACAGGAAAGATTCACGAGATATTCCCGGTTCAGACGATAAAGAGCAGTTTCACGAAAAGAGAATTCATATTGCTGGACGACACGAACGACCAGTTTCCGCAGTATATAAAGTTTGAACTCGTTCAGGATAAATGCTCGCTGATGGATGATTACAAACCGGGAGACGAGATAAAAGTTTATTTTAATCTTCGCGGACGCGAATGGATAAACCCGAAAGGCGAAAAAGTTTATTTCAATTCTCTCAGCGCGTGGAAGATTGAACCTGCAAACGCAGGCGCGCAGCACGATTCTCCGCCTCCGGATTTCTCTCCCGCAGATGACGATATGCCTTTTTGACAATTTACAATTAGTAATTAATAATTAAAACTAACAGTATCTGTCAAACAGTATCTGTCAAATAGTATATGATCGGTAGTATGTGCCAAATAGTATATGCTTAGTAGATTTAATGCAAACCATAATGACTAATTATTAATTATTAATTACTAATTGTTAATTGAAGTGGTGTCTCCCGCTGGCGGGCACCCCCTCCAAAGGGGGATAAATATTTTGTTACTACTAACTACTAACTTCTAACTACTAGCTTCTAACCTCAAATTGCTAATTGTTAACCGTTAATTGAAAACAATCTGTTCTCCCACGCCGAGAACTTTCACGCGTCCTCTCAAATCCGAAAATCCTTTATCGGGGTCTTCGAGAATCTGCATCATTATGTCCAGCGGGCGGTTGGGGTCGGACATATACCTTGCCGCTCCGTAATGCACGGGTATCATATATTTCGCTTTCACGTCCTGAAATAATTTAAGCGTTTCGAAAGACGTAGTGTGATGCCAGAAACTTGATGAATCGCAGTTTCTGCAAGGTCCGACAGGTATTATAGCGAGGTCTATATTGAAGGTGTCGCCGATTTTCTTGAAGGCATCACTGCGGTAACCCGTATCCCCCGCATAGTAAACCACGGCATCTTTATATTCGAGCACGTAGCCTGTCGCGCCCTGCTCCAGCCAACTGTAAACATCAATAGCGTAACGTCCGCCCGAATGCAAGGCGTAAACCGGAGTAACTTTCATACCGTCAATCACAACGCTCTTTCCGACAAAATCGCCGTGCTGCGAGTCGTAATTTTCGAGTCGAATCATTTCAAGGTCGAAACCCGGCATGTAATTCTCAACCCCTTCGGGAAAAACAAGTTTGGCTTTCGGAAACCTGTCCGCGAAATAATCTATGGTCGAAAAACTGAGGTGATCCATGTGCGGGTGCGAAATAAAAATATAATCAAGTTTACTGAGTTTTTCCGGGTCAAGCCCGGGCTCATATTGCCTCATCAGCAGTCCCCCAAATCTCTTATTGAAAAACGGGTCGAAAAATAAAACCTTATCATAAATCTGAACGAGAGTGGTCGAATGTCCGACCCATAACGCCGAAATCTTTACACTGTCCTTGACTGGATTGTCAACCTTGTCAACCTTGACGGGATTTGAGGAAATGCTGTCGCCGACGTTATTCAGCATTATGTTGAGATAACCGCAGGAACTGAAAAGAACCGAGAAAAAAATATACGCGATTATTTTAATTGTTTTAAGTGTCATCAATAATATTTGAAATAAAATGAAGCCGAATAGAGATTATTCGCGTTAAAGTTTTTTGTAAACTGCAAACCGAAAAGTCCGCCAATGAAATATACGCCCGACTCAACTCCGGCGTATCCATTGTCGCCTGAAAATGTATTCTTTCTGAATGTGTATTTTCCGCCGAGCGAGACCGCGATGTTCTCTCCCATTTCCTGCACCGGAATTATTACCCTCGCTCCGGTATTAAGCCCGAATCTGTCAAACCCCGAATATTTAAAAGAGGACGTAACAACCTCCGGCTGAATGAACAATTCCGCCGAGCCCGTAAACCTCCTTACGGGATTAATCATGAAGAACTGTACGGGACTCACGTACTTGTTCGCCTTGAACGAAATATTCAGGGGTGTTATCTGCCATTTCAAAGAAAACTGAACACGCGCGTTGTCGTCGTTTGCGTCGCTTATGATTCCGGGCGACGGAATAGCCTGAAGAAGCAGCCACGTTGAATATTTCGTGAACGGCTTGCTGCGCGTGTCTTTCACCTGAGAGTAAGAAACGCCGGAATACAGGAACACGACACAAAAAAATATTTTTACAACCTTGTTTATCAATTCTTAAAAGCGCCGATTTATAATTTATACATAAAACAACATCACGGCAATAAAGATTTTATTTGAACAGCACGAACATATCGATAAAATTAAATGTCATCGATTCATAATTTTTAAAATAATCCTGTCCGAGATTTCCGTGAAAGTATTTATCCTTGTTCTTCGACAATTCCGACAGCAGCGACACTTTTTTTATTGTTCCGTTTTTACCGTTCACTCCGAGAACAATCTCGGGAATGTAATACCCCTTTACGGTTTCGATTCCTCCCGCTCCTCCGAGATTAATGTCCACCTGTTCGAGTTTTCCTTCTATTTCGTTTCTGTATTTTTCGAAATAGGGTCTGTAAAGTATTGTGGACATCGCTCCCGAATCAAAAGTGAATCTTAACGTGTCCGCGCCGCGAAACGCCTGTATTACGGGCGTAAATCCGTGAAACGCGAGATTCTGCACGAGTCCCTTTGAAGGTAAAGCGGGTATGGTAAGCAGGTTGTCTTTATTCACCGTTATTTCCCCGAAACCTCTAATAATCGGGTTTCCGATGATTCCGTATATTTTGTAAAAACCAAAACTCAGTGCCTCATCAGGAAGCACGAGAAACACGACATTGTTCACCGTTACTCCGCCCGTTTTAAGAACAGGACAGACAGCGACTTTCGAATCGACTTTCTTGCCTGTTATCGTTCCGACTTTAAGTTTCGTATCGATAAGTTTTAATCCGAGTTTTTTTGCAACAGATTCGACGATGACCGAAAAATTCGCGCCCGTATCGAAAATGAAGTTGAATTCCATTTCGTTGATGGAAACCGGTATGTTCCAAAGATTGGCAATGTCGCGCTCCATCTGGATTGTTACCTCTCCGCTCCTTGACATTGTCTGCGGTTTCGCATCGATAACGGCTGTCCAGAGATTTATGTCGTCGGTTAAATCGTCTTTTTCTTCCTCGTCAAGAAAAGCAGAATAACTTTTGGATACGAGCAGGTCGCACTCAAGGGCGTCTTTGTACTCGAAAAGATTTACGTGGTTGTTCGATTTTGCCTTGTACAGTTCCGCCTTCAGCGAATCGTCAAGACCTTCGGGATTATCTTTCAGGAGTTTGCCGAGCAGCGTGTTGGAGCCCTTGAAATCGCAAAACGCATTCCTGCTGAGCGATTCCAGATATTCTTTCTGCCAGCCGGAAGAATATTTGATGTTCGGTATGGCGTCCCGTAGTCCGAAGAAATCACGCCCTTTGTAAAGCCCGAATCCGTAACTAAAATCCTGCGCGTTCAAAGACGGCAGCGCTGAAATCAAGACGGCTGTTAAGAATAAAAATCTTTGCGCCCGCTTGTAAAGGAAACCGCCCTTAAATGTTATGTGGAAATTTGTTTTCATCTGCTTATTTAATAAGATTATATTCCTGTTTCAATTTTTTCGAAAGGCTTTGCACTATCTGTTCGTAAGAATGGTCAATCATTTCATAAATAAGTTTTCTCGGTATTGACCCGTCCATTACGACGGTGTTCCAGTGGGATTTGTTCATGTGAAACCCCGGAGTTATAGCCTCATACCTCTCCCTCAGTTCGACCGCCCGTTCGGGTTCGCACTTGAGGCTTAATTCAAACGGCACCTCGAAGTTCATCATCAGAAAAATTTTATTCATTACTTTGAACACGAGCACACTGTCGCCGAAAGGCATTCCTTCCGTTGCCGCCTTTTTCGAGAGAGCGTATTCCCTTATAGTTTCAAAATCCATTTGTTTTTATATGTTGTTATAAATTTCTCAGAGGCTTAATCCCC